>NZ_ARYH01000003.1:300000-447095 GCF_000685235.1 Hyphomonas adhaerens MHS-3 | reverse complement strand
AAAAGGCCGCCCAAACAGGGCGGCCTTTTTTGTATCTGGATTTCCGTTCTGTCCGGGCGAGGTTACTTGCCCGATTGCGGCAGGCGGATGAAGGACGCCAGGAAGGCGGCGGCGGCGAGCTGGACGCTGATCGCGACGGAGGTCAGCGACAGGGAGAACCAGCGCAGCGTGGAGCTGCCCACGATGTCGCCAAAGCCGGAAGAGGCCCAGCCGGAGAAGGCGGCGCCCGCACCCGCTAGTCCCGCAACGCAGAGAATGGCTGCCAGCTGGAGTTGTCGCTCCAGCGTGAGGAAAGGCAGGATCCGATCGAGGTGCTTCGATGTCGGCAGCACGCCGAACTCACCTGCATAGACCCGCGTCAGAAGCGAGAAGGTCAACAGCTGGACACCGAGGATCACCGAGAAGCAGGACGCCACCAGGGTCAGCAGGTCGAACCGGATACCGCCAATTTCCAATGGGCCGCCGATCAGGGCAGCGATGCCGACCAAGCCAGCGCCAAGTAAGGTGGAGCCAGGCACGCCGAACAGCCATTTCGGACTGTGTAGCAGCAGGAAGCGGAGGTGACGCCAGCCGTCCCGCCAGGTGCGCAGGTGAGGCGCCCGCGTCCGGCCATCCGGGGACAGGGTGGTCGGCACTTCACGGATGTCGAGATCATTGAGGGATGCCTTCACCACCATCTCGCTGGCGAATTCCATGCCCGGGCTGGAGAGTTTCAGGTCGCGAATGGCGTCGCGGTTGAAACCGCGCAGGCCGCAATGGAAATCACCGACCGGGATCTTGAAGAAAAGGCGACCGATAAAGGAGAGGACCGGGTTGCCGAGCATCCGGTGGAGGAAAGGCATCGCACCTGGCGCAATGCCGCCCTCGAACCGGTTCCCCATGACCAGTTGTGCGCCCTCGCGCAGTTCCCAGACGAAGGCGTCGAGATTGGCGAAATCATAGGAATCGTCAGCGTCGCCCATGATGACATACTTGCCGCGGGCAGCACGGATGCCGCCGATCAGGGCCGCGCCATAGCCGCGCGCGGCCACCGGCTGGACCCGGGCGCCTTCTTCCTTGGCGATTTCGCGTGAGCCGTCTGTGCTGCCATTGTCGGCAATCAGGACCTCGCCCTTGATTCCGGCGCGGTCCAGATAGTCGCGTGCCTTGCGGATGCAGGTGGCGAGAGTTTCGGCTTCGTTCAGGCACGGCATGAGAATAGTCAGCTCAAGATCGCGCGCCTCTTGGCCTTCGAATTCGGACCGGAGGTGTTTGAGGAGTTCGAAGGCGCCGACGCCTTCTTCCGGCTGGTTGTCGGGCTCTGGCCAGCTCGCGTCGATTTTTCTGACTGTATTCATTGTCTACCCTGCCATCTTGTTTGAGCCGACCGTCTCAGGAATCCGGAAAATTTCGGTGAAGATTGCTGGGATCTCCCGACGATTTCCGTTGAATCTTTTTGGAATCCGGTCCGGATCGGTTAACCATGCTTGTGCCCGGGTTTATCGTTGGCATGTACTGGCGGTGTGATCATGCGGGCAGGGGGCCTTCCTGCCGGTGGCCAGACCGCCCGCTGTCACTGCAGATCAACAGCAAAAATACGTCGGGCAGGAGTTGACGGGGCGGTGACTATCCCATAGACCGCCCACTTCGCCGGGATGGCAGCGCTTTTTAATCAGCGAACGCTCCCTCGAAACAGACAATTCAATCCCACGGACGCCCGGGCGCATGCTGTTTTGCCCACGGGCGGATGTGTTTTGTGCGGACGGACCGAGACGATGGAACGACAAAATATCCGGATCAGGCTGAAAGCCTTCGATCACCGCGCCCTCGACATGTCGGCGAAAGAGATCGTGAACACGGCAAAGCGCACGGGCGCTGAAGTCAAAGGCCCGATCCCGCTGCCAACACGTATCGAGCGCTTCACCGTGAACCGCTCGCCCCACATCGACAAGAAATCCCGCGAACAGTTCGAGATCCGCACGCACAAGCGCATCCTCGACATCGTGGACCCGACCCCGCAGACCGTCGACGCGCTCATGAAGCTCGACCTGTCCTCCGGCGTCGGCATCGAAATCAAGCTTGAGGGAGGCCGTTAATGGCTCTGCCAGCAGCCCGTACCGGCGTGCTTGCCCGCAAAGTCGGCATGACGCGCGTATTCGATGAGCAGGGCCGTCACGTTCCCGTGACCGTCCTGTCGCTCGACGGCTGTCAGGTCGTCGGCGTGCGCACGGAAGACGAGCGCACCGTCACCACCAAGAAGGGTGGCGAAGTCACCCGGACGGACGGCTACAAGGCCGTGATCATGGGTGTTGGCGACAAGAAGGCCAAGCGCACCACGAAGGCGCTGCGCGGCCAGTTCGCGAAAGCCGGCGTTGCGCCGAAGCGTAAGCTGAAAGAATTTCGCGTCTCCGGCGACCTGCCGGAAGTTGGCGCGACGGTCCTTGCTGACCACTTTGCTATCGGCCAGAAAGTCGATGTTGCTGCGCTGACCATCGGTAAAGGTTTCTCCGGCGCCATGAAGCGCTGGAACTTCGGTGGTCTCCGCGCGACCCACGGTGTGTCGATCTCTCACCGTTCCCACGGTTCGACCGGTGCAAACCAGGATCCGGGCCGTGTCTGGAAAGGCAAGAAGATGGCCGGTCACTACGGCGTTGAGCGCGTGACCACCCAGAACATCGAAGTCGTCCGTACGGACGTCGATCGTGGCCTGATCCTCGTGAAGGGCGCTGTCCCGGGTCACGATGGCGCCTTCGTCGAAATCCGCGACGCAGTGAAGAAGGCTCCGCATGCCGATACGCCGGCAGCCGGTTCGTTCAAGGCCGCTGAAGGCAACACCAATCAAGAGAGCGCCGAATAATGGAACTCGCAGTCAAAACCCTGGCTGGCAAGGCTGCCGGCAATATCACGGTCGACGATGCGATCTTCGGAATCGACGAGATCCGCGACGACATCCTGCAGCGCACCGTTCGCTGGCAGCTCGCTCGCCGTCAGGCCGGTACGCACAAGACCAAGTCGCGCGGTGAAGTGAACCGCACGACGAAGAAGTACATCCGCCAGAAAGGTTCCGGCGGCGCACGTCACGGTTCGCGCAACGCACCGATCTTCGTCGGTGGCGGTATTGCCCACGGCCCGCGCGTCCGCAGCCACGCTCACGACCTGCCGAAGAAAGTCCGCAAAATGGCTCTGGCCCATGCGCTGTCTTCGAAAGTGAAGGGCGAAGCGATCCTCGTTCTGGACGACGCTGTGCTCACCTCCGCCAAGACGAAGGAACTGGCTGGCCAGTTTGCAGGTCTCGGCATCGAGAACGCGCTGATCATTTCGGGCTCCGCAGTTGACGAAAACTTCGCCAAGGCTGCGCGCAACATCCCGAACATCGACGTGCTGCCGGTCGCTGGCCTGAACGTTTACGACATTCTGCGCCGCAAGACGCTGGTCATCACCAAGGAAGCTGCCGAGGGTATCCAGGCGCGCTTCGACGGATCGAAGGAGGCCTGATCGTCATGGCTGACGTGCAACCCCATCACTACGACGTCCTGCGCCGTCCTCTCATCACCGAGAAGTCGACGCTGGTCGCCGAACAGAACAAGATTGTGTTCGAAGTCGCTATCGATGCCGACAAGAAACAGATCAAGGACGCGGTCGAGACCCTGTTCAAGGTCGACGTGACCAAGGTCAACACGATCCTCCAGAAGGGCAAGACCAAGCGCTTCCGTGGCTATGCCGGACGTCGTTCCGACATCAAGAAAGCCATTGTGACGCTTGCTGAAGGCCAGTCTGTCGACATCACGACGGGCCTGTAAGCGGGAAGGACGAATATTATGGCACTGAAGACATTCAATCCGACTTCGCCCGGCCGCCGCCAGCTCGTTCTGGTCGACCGTTCCGAGCTCCACAAGGGCAAGCCGGTCAAGGCGCTCACCGAGGGCCTGACCAAGAAGGGCGGACGCAACAACAAGGGTCGCATCACGGCACGCCGTATCGGCGGTGGCGCGAAGAAGCTGTACCGCAAGGTCGACTTCAAGCGTAACCGTTGGGACATTCCGGCGACCGTCGAGCGCCTGGAATACGATCCGAACCGCACGGCCTTCATCGCGCTGATCAAGTATGAGGACGGCCAGCTGTCCTACATCATCGCGCCGCAGCGCCTGGAAGTCGGTGACACCGTCATCACTTCCGCAACGGCGGACATCAAGCCGGGCAACACGCTGCCGCTGAAAAGCATCCCGGTCGGGACGATCATCCACAACATCGAGCTGAAGCCGCAAAAGGGCGCCCAGATGGTCCGCTCTGCCGGTACCTACGCCCAGCTTGTTGGCCGCGATGGTGGCTATGCCCAGATCAAGCTCACTTCGGGCGAACTGCGCATGGTGATGGATACCTGCCTGGCAACCGTCGGTGCTGTGTCCAACCCGGACAACATGAACCAGGTGCTCTCCAAGGCTGGCCGCAAGCGCCACCTCGGCAAGCGCCCGTCTGTCCGTGGTGTCGTGATGAACCCGGTCGACCACCCGCACGGTGGTGGTGAAGGTAAATCGTCCGGCGGTCGTCACCCGGTGACGCCGTGGGGCAAGAAGACCCGCGGTCCCAAGACCCGCAAGAACAAGGCTACGGATCGTCTCATCATCCGTCGCCGTAACGCGAAACGCTAACAGGAGCCACGAGACATGCCCCGTTCTGTCTGGAAAGGCCCGTTCGTCGACGGCTACCTGCTGAAGAAAGCAGAGGAAGCCCGTTCCTCCGAGAAGCGCACTGTGATCAAGACCTGGTCCCGTCGCTCGACGATCATGCCGCAATTCGTTGGCCTGAACTTCCAGGTCCACAATGGCAACAAGTTCATCCCCGTTACCGTGTCGGAAGAGATGGTGGGTCACAAGTTCGGCGAATTCGCCCCGACCCGCACCTACTACGGCCACGGCGCGGACAAGAAAGCGAAGAGGAAGTAAGCCATGGGTAAGGCCAAGAATCCTCCTAAGCAGGCTTCGAACGAGTCGCGCGCTGTCCTGCGCATGTACCGTTCCAGCCCGCAGAAGCTGAACCTGCTGGCACAGCAGATCCGCGGCCTTCCGGTCGAGCGGGCTCTGGCTGAGCTTCAGTTTTCGCCTAAACGTCCGGCCAAGGATGTTCGCAAGCTGCTGCAGAGCGCTATCGCGAACGCTGAAAACAACCACAACCTCGACATCGACAGCCTGGTCGTCGCCGAGGCCCACGTTGGCAAGAACCTGGTGATGAAGCGTATTCGGGCCCGTGCCCGTGGCCGCGCTGCACCGATCCAGAAACCCTTCGCGCAGCTCACCATTGTGCTGCGTGACACGAGCATGGAAGCGGAGGCTGCCTGATGGGTCAGAAAGTAAATCCGATCGGCCTGCGTCTCGGTATCAACCGGACGTCCGACAGCCGCTGGTACGCAGACAGCGCCGATTTTGGCCGTCTGCTGCATGAGGACATCGGGATCCGCAAGGAAATCCGCAAGCGCCTCAAGCAAGCCGGCATTTCGAAGATCATCATCGAACGCCCGCACAAGAAGTGCCTCATCACGATCCACACGGCTCGCCCGGGTCTGGTGATCGGCAAGAAGGGTGGGGACATCGAGACGCTCCGCAAGGACCTGTCGAAGATGACCGAGGATGAAGTCCGCGTGAACCTCGTTGAAATCCGCAAGCCGGAAATCGACGCCACGCTGATCGCCGACGACATTGCACGCCAGCTTGAGCGCCGGGCTTCGTTCCGCCGCACGATGAAACGGGCCATTCAGTCCGCCATGCGCCTTGGCGCAGACGGTGTGAAGATCATGGTTGCCGGCCGTCTTGGCGGCGCCGAGATCGCCCGTACTGAAAAGTATGCTGAAGGGTCCGTGCCGCTGCACACGCTGCGCGCCGACATCGACTACGGCACTGCCGAAGCCGAAACCACCTACGGCATCATCGGGATCAAGGTCTGGGTCTACAAAGGCGAGATCCTGGAGCACGACCCGATGGCACAGGACAAGCGCCTGGAATCGTCCGGCCAGTCCCGTGCACGTGCAAATGCTAACCAGCGCGGCCCGGCAACGGGCGCACAGACCGCCGGAGCATAAGAGATGCGTCAACCGAAGCGAACCAAATTCCGCAAGGCCTTCAAGGGCCAGATCCGCGGGAACTCCAAGGCGGGTTTCTCGCTGGCATTCGGCGAGTTCGGCCTGAAGGCGCTCGAGCCGGAACGCGTGACCGCGCGCCAGATCGAAGCGACCCGCCGTGCCATTACCCGCGAGATGAAGCGTCAGGGTAAAGTGTGGATCCGCGTCTTCCCGGACGTGCCGGTGTCGGCCAAGCCGATCGAAGTGCGTATGGGTAAAGGCAAGGGCTCGGTGGACCGTTGGGTCTCCCGCGTTGCCCCGGGCCGCATCCTGTTCGAGATTGACGGTGTGCCGGAAGACATTGCCCGCGAAGCTCTGCGCCTCGGCGCTGCCAAGCTTCCGATCAAGACCAAAATCATCAAGCGTATCGAGGGGATCTGATCATGGCTCGCAAGACCAAAGCGCGTCTCGATGACTTGAAGACGAAATCGGCTGACCAGCTCAAGGATGATCTGGTGAAGCTGAAGAAGGAACAGTTCAACCTGCGTTTCCAGGCGGCCACCGGTCAACTGGAAAAAACTTCCCGCGTTTCTGAAGTCCGCCGCGACATTGCTCGCGTGAAGACTCTGATGCGTGAGAAGGCTCAGGCCGGTCAGGCGTAAGGAGAGGGATCATGCCCAAGCGTATCATGGAAGGCGTCGTGGTCTCCGCCAAGCAGAACAAGACCGCAATCGTCCGCGTCGAACGGACCTTCACTCATCCAGTGATGAAGAAGATCGTTCGCCGCTCTAAGAAGTATCACGCTCACGACGAGGCCAATGCCGCCGTCGAAGGGCAGATCGTCACCATTCAAGAGTGCACGCCGAAGTCCAAACTGAAGCGTTGGGAACTCGTAACCGGCGAAGGGAGTGACGCATGATCCAGATGCAGACCAACCTGCGGGTGGCTGACAACTCCGGCGCGCGCCGCGTCCAGTGCATCAAGGTGCTGGGTGGCGCAGGCCGTCGTTATGCCTCCGTCGGGGACGTGATCGTGGTCTCCGTGAAGGAAGCGATCCCGACAGGCCGCGTGAAGAAGGGGGATGTCCGCAAGGCCGTCGTCGTTCGCGTGGCAAAAGACATCAACCGCCCGGACGGCTCCACCATTCGTTTCGACACGAACGCTGCCGTCCTGATCAACAACAATGGCGAGCCGATCGGCACCCGTGTGTTCGGCCCGGTTCCGCGTGAACTGCGCGGCAAGAACCAGGTCAAGATCGCCAACATGGCCCCGGAGGTCCTGTAACATGGCTGCGAAGATCAAAAAGGGCGACACGGTTGTCGTGATCGCCGGCCGGAACAAGGGCACCACGGGCGAAGTCCTGAAGGTGATCCCGGATGAGAACCGCGTCGTCGTGCGCGGCGTGAACGTTGTGAAGCGTCACCAGAAGCCGTCCCAGGCAGATGCCGGCGGTCTGAAGACGTTTGAGTCACCGGTTCACGTCTCGAACGTGGCGCTCACCGATCCGCGCGATGGCAAGGCCGTCCGCGTGGGATTCAAAACCGACGAGCATGGCCGCAAGACGCGCTATGCCAAACGCTCTGGGGAATCCATCGATGTCTAAGGCATACGAACCCCGTCTGAAGACGAAGTACCGCGAACAGATCCGCGCCAAGCTGCAGGATCAGTTCAACTACTCGAACCCGATGATGGTCCCGAAACTGGACAAGGTCGTGATCAACATGGGCGTCGGCGAAGCTGTGGCGGACTCCAAGAAGATCAAGTCGGCCCTGGCCGAGCTCGAGCGGATCGCCGGCCAGAAGCCGGTGGCCACGAAGGCTCGCAAGTCGATCGCGGGCTTCAAGCTCCGCGAAGGCATGCTGATCGGCTGCAAGGTCACCCTGCGCCGCGACCGCATGTACGAGTTCCTCGATCGTCTGACCAACATTGCCCTGCCGCGCGTGAAAGACTTCCGTGGTCTGAACGGCAAGAGCTTCGATGGCCGTGGCAACTACGCCATGGGTCTGAAGGAACACATCGTGTTCCCGGAGATCAATTACGACGAAGTCGATGACGTTCGCGGTATGGACATTATCGTCTGCACCACCGCCGCAACCAACGAAGAAGCCAAAGCACTCCTTGCTGAGTGTGGCTTCCCGTTCCGGAACTAGCGCCCAGGAGACTGCTGACATGGCAAAGAAGAGCGCAATCGAGAAAAACGCGAAACGCCAGAAGATGGTGGAACGCTACGCTGAAAAGCGCGCAAAGCTGAAAGCGGCGGCGATGGATGAGAACCTGTCGCTTGAAGAGCGCTACAAGGCCCGCCTGAAACTGGCTGAGCTGCCGCGCAATTCCGCACCGAACCGCGTGCGCAATCGCTGTGAGGTATCCGGGCGTCCGCGCGGTTACTATCGCAAACTCAAAATGTCGCGGATCGCGCTGCGCGAGCTTGGCTCGAACGGTCAGATCCCCGGCCTCGTGAAGTCCAGCTGGTAAGAGAGGAGGGTACACATGAACATTTCTGATCCCCTCGGTGATATGCTCACACGCATCCGCAACGCTCAGATGCGCGGCATGTCTACAGTTGTCACCCCGGCGTCAAAGCTCCGCGGTCGTGTGCTGGAGGTTCTCCTGTCGGAGGGCTACATCCGCGGCTACACGGAAATCGAAAAAGACGGTCACAAGAACCTGGAAATCGAGCTCAAGTATTACGAAGGCCAGCCGGTCATCTCGGAGATCAAACGTGTCTCCAAGCCCGGCCGCCGCGTGTACTCTTCGGTCTCCGACATTCCGCTGGTGCGTAACGGCCTCGGCATCTCCATCCTTTCGACCTCGAAAGGTGTGATGTCCGATAACGTTGCCCGCACAGAGAATGTTGGTGGCGAAGTGCTCTGCCGGGTCTTCTAGGAGAACACCATGTCACGTATTGGAAAACTCCCCATTGAGATCCCCGCCGGCACCACGGTGACGGTCGAAGGACAGACGATCAAGGCAAAAGGCCCGAAGGGGGAACTCTCCCTGACGGTTGCCGAAGTCATCACGCCGAAGCTGGAAGGCAATGAGCTGACCGTCATGCCGCGTGAAGACCTCACGAAGGCTGCCAACGCCCGGATCGAAGCCGAGACGGCCCGTGGCAAGCGTCCGCCGACGTTTGCCCAGGCACTTGACGCCGTTGCCCGCACCCAGTGGGGAACCGCCCGGTCGCGCGCTGCCAACATGATTGAAGGCGTGTCCAAAGGCTACGAAAAGACGCTCGAACTCGTCGGCGTTGGTTATCGTGCGCAGATGCAGGGCAAGGATGTGAAACTGGCCCTCGGCTTCTCGCACGATGTGGTCTACGCGGCGCCGGAAGGCATCACGCTGGCATCGTCCAAGCCGACGGAAGTCGTCATTTCGGGCGCTGACAAGCAGGCTGTCGGCCAGGTTGCCTCGGAAATCCGCAAGTACCGTTCGCCGGAGCCTTATAAAGGCAAGGGTATCCGTTACGCGGGCGAATACGTCCGCCGTAAGGAAGGTAAGAAGAAGTAACGCCATGAAAAGCTCACGCGAAAAGATGCAGCGCCGCGCCCAGCGGGTTCGTACAAAGCTCCGGAAGGTCGCCGAAGGCCGTCCGCGCCTGTCGGTTGCGCGCAGCCACAAGAACATTTCCGCCCAGATCATCGACGACGAGAAGGGCATCACGCTCGCTTCGGCCTCGACGCTGGAGAAGGACGTTCTCGGCGGTGCCAAGACCGGCGCTGATACGTCTGCCGCTGCTCAGGTCGGCAAGATCCTGGCAGAGCGGGCCAAGAAAGCCGGTGTCGAAGACGTTGTTTTCGACCGCGGCGGCTACATGTTCCACGGCCGGGTGAAAGCCCTGGCAGACGCCGCCCGTGAGGGCGGTCTCAAATTCTAAGGAGAGGCCCCTATGGCTGAAGAAAGAGGAAGAGGCCGCCGGAATCGCGATCGCGACGAGGAGCAGTCTGAATTCGTCGACAAGCTGGTTGGAATCAACCGCGTCGCCAAGACCGTGAAGGGGGGTAAGAACTTCGGTTTCGCAGCCCTCGTCGTGGTTGGTGACCAGAAGGGCCGGGCCGGCTTCGGCAAGGGTAAAGCCCGCGAAGTTCCGGAAGCGATCCGCAAGGCAACGGAAGAAGCCAAGCGTAACATGGTCCGCATCCCGCTCCGCGAAGGCCGCACGCTGCACCATGACGGCCGTGGCCGTTGGGGCGCTGGCAAGGTTGTGCTGCGCGCAGCCCCTCCCGGTACCGGTGTGATCGCAGGTGGTCCGATGCGTGCCGTGATGGAAGTGCTGGGCGTCCAGGACGTCGTCGGCAAGTCGATCGGCTCCTCGAACCCGTACAACATGGTTCGCGCCACATTTGATGCACTGACGGGGCAAGCCAGCCCGCGTTCCGTTGCATCCAAACGTGGCCTGAAAGTTCAGGACGTGGTTGGCCGTCGCACCGATGGTGCGTCGGAAGCCGGCGTCGTTGAAGCCTGAGCCGAGGGAAGGATAACGACATGTCGAAATCCAAGCTTACCGTCCGCCAGACTGGCAGCCCAATCGGCCGCAAGCCTGCACAGCGCCAGACGCTGGTTGGCCTTGGCCTGAACAAGGTTGGCCGGACCAAGGAACTCGAAGACACTCCGGCCGTGCGCGGCATGATCCGCAAAGTGGCCCACCTGGTAGAGGTGGTCGGCGAATAAGGCCTCGCGCCGCATCGCCCGCCGCCCTCACCATCAAGACGTATCGGAAGATAGAACGATGAAACTCAACGAACTGTCCCCCGCTGAAGGCTCCACCAAGCAGCGCATGCGCATTGGCCGCGGCGTCGGCTCGGGCAAGGGCAAGACGGGCGGCCGCGGTGTAAAAGGCCAGAAGGCCCGTTCCGGCGTTGCCATCAATGGCTTCGAAGGCGGCCAGATGCCGATCTACATGCGCCTGCCGAAGCGTGGCTTCACGCCGCGCGGCCAGAAAACGACGTCCTGGGTCAACCTGGGCCGCGTCGCGAAGGCTGTTGAAGCTGGCAAACTGGATCCGTCCAACGTGACGGAAGAGACGCTCGTGGCTTCCGGCCTGGTGCGCAACGTCCGTGACGGTGTGCGCCTGCTGGCCAAGGGCGATGCTCCGAAAAACCTCAACATCACAGTGACCGGCGCGTCCAAGGCGGCTATCGAAGCCGTTGAAAAGGCCGGCGGCAAGGTGACGGTTACGGGTGCCGCGAAAGACACGGCTGCAGAATAAACAGAGGTTTTTACCCGGAACCCCTTCACAAACACCGTGACGCCGCCGATTTTGGCGGCGCACGCATTTTCAGGGAGATCGAGCGTCGATGGCCAATGCCGCAGAACAGATGGCTCGCAATGTAAATCTGGGAACCTTTGCCAAGGCCAAGGACCTTCAGAACCGCATCCTGTTTACTCTGGGCATGTTGTTGCTCTACCGGCTCGGCACCTTCGTCCCGATTCCCGGTCTCGACCCGGTCGCTTACGCGTCGATCTTTGAAAGCCAGTCCGGCGGTCTTCTCGGCAACATGAACATGTTTGCCGGTGGGGCCGTGGAGCGGATGGGCATCTTCGCCCTGAACGTGATGCCGTACATTACGGCCTCCATCATCATCCAGATGATGACCCAGGCCTCTCCGACGCTCGAAAAGCTGAAGAAGGAAGGCGAGGCGGGCCGCAAGCAGATCAACCAGTACACCCGTTACCTGACGCTGGCGTTCGCGCTGGTGCAGTCATTCGCGATCTCTTCCGGGCTCTCGCATGTCCGGATCGATGGCATCGCCGGGCCGTTCTTCATCCTGACTGGTGTGGTGACCCTCACGGGCGGCACCATGCTGCTGATGTGGATGGGTGAGCAGATTACCGCGCGCGGCATCGGGAACGGCGTCTCGCTGATCATCTTCGCCGGTATCGTGGCAGAGCTGCCCAAGGCGATTGTAAACCTTATCAGCCAGGCGCGGGCTACCTCGGTCAACGTGGTGTTCGTCATCGCAATCGCCGCCATGGTGATCGCTCTGGTTGTGTTCATCGTGTTCATGGAGCGCTCGCAGCGGCGGCTGCTGATCCAGTATCCGAAGCGCCAGCAGGCGCATGGCGCTGCGCAGGGGCAGAAGAGCTTCCTGCCGCTCAAGATCAACACGGCGGGCGTGATTCCCCCGATCTTTGCGTCGGCCCTGCTGATGCTGCCGCTCACTGTCGTGGGCTTCATGGGCGGTAACGCAGCCGGTGCAGCAGCGGACACGGATGTGAACGGGGTTCTGTCCTGGCTTGCGGCGAACTTTTCGGCCGGCACCTGGACGCACATCATCTCCTATTGTGTGCTCGTGATCTTCTTCACGTTCTTCTACACCTCGATCATGTTTAATCCCGAGGAAACGGCGGATAACCTCCGGAAATATGGTGGTTTTATCCCGGGTATCCGGCCCGGTTCGAACACCGCCGCCTACTTCGACTATGTGCTGACTCGCCTGACCGTGATCGGTGCGCTCTATTTGACCTTTGTCTGTGTTTTGCCAGAACTGTTGCGGCGCTATTTTCCAGAAATCCCGTTTTACATCGGCGGGACATCTCTGCTGATTGTGGTGTCGGTGACGATGGACACCGTGACGCAGATACAGTCGCATTTGATTGCGCATCAATACGAAGGCATGATCAAGAAGTCGAAGCTCGGGGGCCGGAAAAAATGAATTTGATACTGTTCGGGCCGCCTGCGGCCGGGAAGGGTACGCAGGCGAAACGTCTGGTTGAGGAGCGTGGCTTCGTCCAGCTCTCCACAGGAGACATGTTGCGCGCTGCGCGTGCCTCAGGCTCGGAACTGGGCCAGCGTGTTGCCAAGATCATGGACGAAGGCGGCCTCGTCTCCGACGAGATCGTGATCGCCCTGATCGACGAACAGCTCACCGCCAACAAAGGGGCCGCCGGATTTATCTTCGATGGCTTCCCGCGTACGGTTGGCCAGGCAGGCGCCCTGGACGAGCTGCTCAAGTCGCGCGACACGGAAGTGAACCGCGTCATCCGCCTCGTGGTGGACGACGAACAGCTTCTGGCACGTGTAACCAAGCGTTTTGAAGAGCAGGGGCGCAAGGATGACAATCCGGAAACCTTCTCGAAACGTCTTGAAAAGTACTATGAGGACACGGCCCCTCTGGTGCCGATTTACGCTGAGCGGAGCATCCTGACGGAAGTCGACGGGATGGCCTCGATCGACGAGGTCGCAAAGCAGATCGACGCTGCGCTGAAAGAGACGGCATAAAGCTGGGATTCCGCTGTTGACGCGTTAATTTCCACGGCTATAAGCCTCCATTCTTAGCTTAAGGCTTAATCGCCGGCGCGCGAGGCGGACCGTTTCCGGCTCGGCGCGCTTTTAATGTTTGAACAGTCCGCTTGAGGAGAACCGGCATTGGCCCGTATTGCAGGCGTAAATATCCCGACCAACAAGCGCGTCGTCATTGCGCTGCGGTACATCCACGGCATTGGTCCGTCCTTCGCACAGGAAATCTGCGATAAGGTGGGCGTTGACGCGTCCCGCCGCGTGAACGAACTGACCGACGCTGAGGTTATCAAGATCCGCGAAACGATCGACGCCGATTACATGGTCGAAGGTGACCTGCGCCGCGACACGTCGATGAACATCAAGCGTCTGATGGATCTTGGCTGCTACCGTGGCCTGCGCCATCGCCGCAAGCTGCCGGTTCGCGGTCAGCGGACGCACACCAACGCACGTACCCGCAAGGGTCCAGCCAAGCCGATCGCCGGCAAGAAGAAGTAAGGGGTAGTTCGTCATGGCTCGTGAGACGACCCGCGTCCGCCGCAAGGAACGCAAGAACATCACCTCGGGTGTTGTTCATGTGAACTCCAGCTTCAACAACACGATGGTCACCATCACCGATGCGCAGGGGAACACCATCTCCTGGTCTTCATCGGGCACGATGGGCTTCAAGGGATCGCGTAAGTCGACCCCGTATGCTGCCCAGATGGCCGCTGAAGATGCCGCCAAGAAGGCCATGGATCATGGCCTGCAAACCGTCGAGGTTCTCGTCCGTGGTCCGGGCTCGGGCCGTGAGAGCGCTCTGCGTGCCCTTCAGGCTGCCGGCCTGACGGTTACTGCGATCAGCGACACCACGCCGATCCCGCACAATGGGTGCCGCCCGCCGAAACGCCGCCGCGTCTAAACGGATAGAACCTTCCCGGTGGCGCGACTCTATCGCGCCGCCTTCCGCTTTTTGAGGATCGCCACACATGGCCGAGAACACCGCCGTCAACGACCGTAACTGGAAAGAACTGATCCGCCCGAACCGCCCGGTGGTTCAGGCCGGATACGACCCGAAGCGCAAGGCGAAGCTCGTCATTGAGCCGCTGGAACGTGGTTATGGCACGACGCTGGGCAACGCCCTGCGCCGCGTGCTGCTGTCCTCGCTGCAAGGTGCTGCCATCATTGGCGTCCAGATCGACAATGTCGTTCACGAATTCTCCGCCATTCCGGGCGTGCGTGAAGACGTGACCACGATCGTTCTGAACCTCAAGCAGGTCGCGATCTTCATGGAAAGCGAATCGTCCAAGCGCATGGTCCTCAAGGCGACCGGCCCGGGCGAAGTGAAGGCCGGTCAGATCGAGACCTCGGGCGACACCAAGATCCTCAATCCGGATCACGTCATCTGTACGCTCGATGACGGCGCCGAAGTGCGCATGGAATTCACCGTCGACACCGGCAAGGGCTATGTCCCGGCCGAAGCCCACCGTCCGGAAGATGCGCCGATCGGCTATATCCCGATTGATGCGATCTATTCGCCGGTCCGCCGCGTCGGCTACCAGGTGGAAGACACCCGTGAAGGTACGAAGCTGGACTACGACAAACTGACCCTCGACATCGAAACCGATGGGTCGGTCACGCCGGAAGATTCCGTCGCTTACGCCGCACGCATCCTGCAGGACCAGCTGCAGCTCTTCATCAACTTCGAAGAGCCGACGCTGGAAGCCGGCACCCAGACGGAAGAAACCGATCTCGGCTTCAACCCGGTTCTCCTCAAGAAGGTGGACGAGCTGGAACTGTCCGTGCGCTCGGCAAACTGCCTGAAGAACGACAACATCGTTTACATCGGTGACCTGATCCAGAAGTCGGAAGCGGAAATGCTTCGCACTCCGAACTTCGGCCGCAAGTCGCTGAACGAAATCAAGGAAGTCCTCGCTGGTCTTGGCCTGCACCTCGGCATGGAAGTGCCGGACTGGCCGCCGGAAGACATCGAAGGCCTCGCCAAGAAATACGACGACCACCTCTAGGACCCGAAACTCAGACGGGGGCCTGACCACCTCCTGAAGGATAACGACAATGCGCCATCGCCTCGGATACAGAACTCTGAACAAAACGACTTCCCACCGGAAGGCGATGTTCGCCAACATGGCCGCAAGCCTGATCGAACACGAACAGATCGTGACGACGGTGCCGAAAGCCAAGGAAATGGCTCCGCTGATGGACAAGCTGGTGACCCTGGCCAAGAAGGGTGACCTCGCTGCCCGCCGTCAGGCCCTCTCCAAGGTCCGCAACGAAGATGCTGTCCGCAAGCTGTTCGACGTCTTCGGCGAGCGCTACAAGGACCGCAATGGCGGCTATACCCGCGTGCTGAAAGCCGGCTACCGCCATGGCGACAATGCACCGGTTGCTGTCCTGGAACTCGTCGACCGTGACGAGTCTGCCAAAGGCGCCGCCGACAAGGCTCGCCACGAGGCAGAACTCGAAGCCGGCGAATAATCCGCGCAAAAAATTTTCCGCAAGGAAATCAAAGAGCCCCGGAGTTTTCCTCCGGGGCTTTTTGTTTTTTGCGGTTGACGCATTTGCCTGCTTCCATCATACGGCGCCTCCATTCAGCAACGGAGAGGCCCGATGAACGATCGGTTCCCAAGTCAGACACGGAAGAATGCCGCCCTGGCGCAGGGCTGCGATCGATTCCGCATGGAGGTTGCTGGATAAGGGCTGATGGTCAGCCCGATGACCTGAATGGTCAGATACCGCCCTCCGCGCGTTCCGCCCGGAGGGTTTTCTTTTCTCTCTCACCCAAAGGGATTCGCGCGGAGGGCTTCTCAGGAGGGGTCTGCCTAGAGCAGGCTGTGAAACGATGAGTGAGTTTGAAGTGTTCGAAACCTTTGCCGGTGGCCGCATCAAGGCTTGGGTGAAAGGCGTGACGGTGGAAAACGCCGCGCGTGAGCAGCTTGAGAATGTCGCCGGGCTGCCGTTCGTGCACTCGCACCTTGCCGTTATGCCAGACGTGCATTTCGGGCGCGGCGCAACGGTTGGTTCGGTGATCCCGACCAAAGGCGCGATCATTCCCGCCGCTGTCGGTGTCGACATCGGATGCGGTATGATGGCGGTGCGGACCAGCCTGACCGCGAATGACCTGCCAGACAGTCTCTCGGCTGTACGCAGCGAGATCGAGCGGAAGGTGCCGGTTGGCAACGGACCGGGTGGAAACCACAAGGACACCCCGGCGCGGGCCGCTTCGGCGCTCCGCCGGTCGGGGCTCGACACGCGTCTCGAGGTGATCCTCGCGAAACACAAGCGCGTCAAGCGCGCGAAGTTCGCGACACAGCTGGGAACGCTTGGCGGCGGGAACCACTTCATCGAGCTTTGCCTCGATGAAGCGGACCGTGTGTGGGTGATGCTGCATTCCGGATCCCGCGGCACGGGGAACATCCTCGGCACCTACTTCATCCAGGAAGCCCGCGAGGCCCTGGAGAAGCGGGTGCTCGGCTATCACGTCCCGGACAAGGACCTCGCCTTCTTCGTGGAAGGGGAAGACCTGTTCGATGACTACACGATGGCCGTGGGTTGGGCGCAGGACTATGCGCGCCTTAACCGCGAGGTGATGATGGACCGCGTGCTGCTTGCCTTGCGCGATTTCTTCCCTGGCTTCTCGCTGGAGAAGGAAGCGGTGAACTGCCACCACAATTATGTGGAGCGGGAACACCACTTCGGCGCAAATGTCTGGGTGACCCGCAAAGGCGCTGTGCGCGCCGGTGCAGGCGACCTCGGCATCATTCCCGGCTCGATGGGGGCGAAGTCCTTCATCGTGCGCGGGAAGGGCAATGCAGACTCTTTCTGTTCGTGTTCGCACGGGGCAGGGCGAGCTATGAGCCGGTCGGAAGCCAAGCGGACCTTCACTGTGGAGGACCACCTCATGGCGACGGAAGGCGTGGAATGCCGGAAAGACTCCGGCGTCATCGACGAAACGCCGATGGCCTACAAGAACATCGACGCCGTCATGGCCGCGCAGACCGACCTTGTGGAGATTGTCCACACACTGAAACAGGTCGTTTGCGTCAAAGGCTGATCGAATTAATTTCGATGTGTCCTTGACACGCAACGGTGGCTCACCTTATACGCCACCCTCCTCTTGACCAGCCGTCCGGATACAGACGGCTGGTCAAACCAATCAACGGAACAAACAGATGAAGCACGGTTGTACAACAACAAACCTGCTCCTCAGTCGATGGGGAGCGCTGTCAGCGTCCCCCGCGCGTTTGCCGGTGGGCGTCTGACCTCACAATTTTTCTGACTTCGATCGGTCCGGACCCGGCCTTCCGGCATGCGGACGATATGGAAGGAGGTGGATCATGGGCAATCCCATGACCCGGCGCCACGTGCGGCCGCATGGCCGTGCCGGTGCCATGACGCCACTGTTGCAGTTCCTCGCTGGGCCCCATGCCGAAGCGCTGGCCATTGCCTGGCCGGCGCCGCATGTGAAGTTTCTGGCCCTGCCATCGGCGCGCCGTCATGCGGCGGCCATCCTGCTGGCGCGTGATCTCGACCTTGAAGAGATCGCCCATATCGCCGGGTACGGGCAGGATGGGGATGTTGCAAAACACCTCATGCACGGCCAGGCCACCGGCGGTCTGATGAAGGTGCTTTCCCGGTTGGGCGAGACCCTCTGGGAGGCGGCGGATTATGACTTGTTCCTGTCGCTGTTTTCGGATGAGAATACGGCGCAGGTATTGCGGCATACGGATGAAATCCGTCCGGCGCAGCTGCGCCTGATCCGCGCCTTGCCTGTCCTGCTCCGGCGGCCGAAAATCCTTCGGCACATTCCGGACAGCAAAGGCGCCGTGGAGGATCTTGCCGCAGCCTTCGGTCTGGCCGTGCGTATGCGCGGACAGACACAGGCCGCATCCGTCGCCCGCCGGTGGGAGCGGGCCGCATCGTCTGAACGTCTGTTCGACATGGCTGCGGACGATCTGCAGCCGGCCCGCTTCGGCAACATGCTGTCCCCGCCGGACCTGCCGCCAGCCTTCTTCCGGGTGACGGACAGGAAAATGCTGGGGCAGGTTGCGCGGGAGTTCCGCAACTGCCTGCGGGACTTCACCGGCGACATCGCTGCCGGGCGCATGGCGGTTTACGTTCTGCACGATGGCGTTGAGCGCGCCGTCCTTGCCCTGCGCCAGGATCCGGTGGGCTGGCGGCTCGCGGAGGCGAAAGGCAAAGGCAATATGGACCTGCGCGAAGAAACGCTCCGGTTCATTGTCGATGCTGTGGAACGGGCAGGTGGGCGGACAGGCGAGTCCAGCTGGACGCTCGCGCGCCGTCTGCACGAGCATTTCTGCAGCCGCTGTGGACCGGCCTATGTTCCGGACCGGAACACCTGGGAGGACCAGCTGATGCTGGGCGCTCTCTGGGACTGATCGGGAGACTGATCCGGGCACCTGGTGGGAGACGCCTCTCCGGAAACGGAGGGGCGTCGTCTCACGGAAGTCTCTTGTGCAGTCCGGAATTACGGATAGGCTCAGCGCCGCCTATCGGAGCATTCCCCATGATATTCGATCGTATCAAGCCGCTCGACGCCATCCTTGCGACAGCGGAGAAGAAGTCCCTACACAGATCCCTTGGTGCCTTCCAGCTGACCATGCTGGGCGTCGGCGCCGTGATTGGCACAGGCATCTTCGTCCTGACCGCTGCGGCCGCCCAGAAGGCCGGGCCGGGCATGATGTTCTCTTTCGTCATTGCAGGTTTCGTCTGCGCGGTGGCAGCGCTTTGCTATTCAGAGCTCGCCTCCATGGTGCCGGTCTCGGGCTCTGCCTACACTTATACCTATGCCGTGATGGGGGAGTTGCTGGCCTGGATGGTCGGCTGGGCGCTAATTCTCGAATACGCGGTCGCGGCCTCGGCGGTGTGTGTCGGCTGGTCCGGTTACGTGATGGGCCTCGTTGAGAACTTAACAGGGTTCACCTTGCCCGGGGCGCTCAGTAGCGGCCCGGCCTGGGGCTTTGCAGGCGGCATTCCGAGCGTCGATTTCAGTCATGGGGTGGTGAACCTGCCTGCCATCATCGTGGCGGCCGTCGTCACCTGGCTGCTGGTTATCGGTACCAGCGAAAGCGCGTCGGTGAACGCAGTGCTGGTGGCCATCAAGGTCACGGCCCTGACGGCTTTCATCGTGCTCAGCTTCCCGATCCTGAAAGGGGAGAACTTCTCGCCGCTCATGCCGACCGGATTGCTGGGACATGACGGGCTCGGCGTCGTTGGGGCCGCGGCGACCATCTTCTTTGCCTATGTCGGCTTCGATGCCGTTTCGACAGCCGCCGAAGAGACCAAGAACCCTCAGCGCAATGTGCCGATCGGCCTGCTCGGCTCGCTGGCCATCTGTACGGTTTTCTACTTCCTTGTGGCGGCAGGCGTGGTCGGAACCGTCGGGGCCCAGCCTGTGCGCGATGCTGCTGGCGCGGTGCTGCCGCCGGACGGGGCCGGTTTTGCCGCCCGCTGCGCCGAACTAGCCGCGCTCGGTCAGGCGCCGATCGTCTGTTCGGACGAGGCGCTGGCAGAGACGCTCCGCATCATCGGCTTCCCCGTGATCGGCAACCTTGTCGGTCTCGCGGCCTCCATCGCATTGCCGTCTGTGATCCTGATGATGATCTACGGCCAGACGCGGATCTTCTTCGTCATGGCCCGCGACGGCCTGCTGCCGGAGAGGCTCGCGGATGTGCACCCCAAATTCAAGACACCGTGGAAAATGACCATTTTTACCGGCATCTGCGTTGCCATCGCAGCGGCCTTCTTCCCGGTTGGCCAGCTGGCGGACATTTCGAACTCCGGCACCCTGTTTGCCTTCTTCATGGTCGCCATTGCGGTGATGATGCTGCGCCGGACGGATCCGGACCGGTTCCGCCCGTTCCGCACGCCACTGGTCTGGGTGATCGCGCCGATTGCAGCCCTGGGGTGCCTCGGCCTCTACCTGAACCTGCCCTTCGTGGCGCAGATGGTTCTGCCGGTCTGGGGCGCCATCGGGCTGCTGATCTACGTCTTCTACAGCCGCAAGCGCAGCCATGTCGGCCTGGGCCTGATCGAGGTGCATGAAGAAGATTCGGACGTCCCGCCGACGGCCATGCCGCCAATCTGACGGCACAGGGACTGGAAAGGGATTGGAACTGGCCCGCGGCGGGGGTATCCTGCGGCCAGAGAATAAGAAACCGGAGGAAACGACATGGCGGACGGACACGGCGCGGCCCCAAGCGCGAAATTCACGCAAATGCTGGATGGCACCCAGGAAGACTGGGATATCATCGCGAAGAACGCGCGGGCGTTCAACAAAGGCCTCGCGAAACGGGTGCTGGATCATCTGCGCCTGCTGGACGGGGATTTCGGCGGCTATCCCATCGACCGGCTGGAGCATTCCCTGCAGACAGCGACGCGCGCGCATCGCGACGGGCGGGACGAGGAATATGTCGTCTGCGCGCTGCTGCACGATATCGGTGACACGCTGGGCAGCATGAACCACCCGGACGTGGCCGCCGCGATCCTGAAGCCGTTCGTGTCGGAAGAGAACCTCTGGATGGTCGCCAATCACGGCGCCTTCCAGGGCTATTACTTCTTCGAGTATCTCGGCCTCGACAAGAACATGCGCGACCAGTTCAAGGACAGCCCGCACTACCAGCGCTGTGCCGAGTTCTGCCACAAATACGACCAGGCCGCCTTTGACCCGGACTATGAAAGCGAACCGCTGGAATTCTTCGAACCGATGGTGGAACGCGTCTTCTCCAAGCCGAAGAACTCCATGTACCTGAAGGCAATGAAGACCGCTGAATAGTCCGCAGGCGGCCGGCCCTAAATACCGTAGTCCGGAAGATGGAAATCGTCCTTCACAGTGTCGCCGATCAGCAGGTCGGCCAAAGGTGGGATGACCATGAGATGCGTGGCCATGTTGCGCAGCCAGATTCCGAACTCGGTCTTCGGGGCGATTGAGGACGCGAATGCGCGGGCACTTTTCTGCTTCTCTTCAATGAAGGGACGCAGGCGTTTCTCGTAGGCGTCAAAAGCGGCCGGTATGTCGCCGCCGCTCGCGGCGAGTTCGCCGGCCAGCACATAGGCCTCGGTCATGGCGAGGCCAGTGCCTTCTCCGGCGAGCAATGACGGACAGGCGGCCGCATCGCCGATCAGGACGGTCCGGCCCTTGCTCCATTGCGGAACATCGGCCTGG
The DNA here is from genome assembly GCF_000685235.1 of Hyphomonas adhaerens MHS-3. Taxonomy (NCBI): domain Bacteria; kingdom Pseudomonadati; phylum Pseudomonadota; class Alphaproteobacteria; order Hyphomonadales; family Hyphomonadaceae; genus Hyphomonas; species Hyphomonas adhaerens. Next base: position 425,645 of record NZ_ARYH01000003.1, on the reverse strand, counting down.
CTCACCCGGTCCAGATAGATCTCTGCCGTATCGTCCATGGCATCCAGCATTTCCCGGGCTTCCCACCCCATGTCTTCGAAGATGTCCCACAGAGCGGCTTTCTTCGTACCGAGATCATGCGGTAGCGGCGCTTTCAGACGCTCATTCTCGAAGATGAAGAGTACCAGCGTGCGGTTGTCGCGCATGGCAAAGCGGGAGGCGCTGAGGCCGGGTTTGGTGTAGCTGACATAAACGTCCTTGTCCTGGTGGGGATAGTCCCGGCACTCGAACGCGGCGACATGGAAGCCAACGGGCTTTTCAAAACCGGCCTGATCGCCCCAGACAAGGTGGCGGACATTCGAATGCAGGCCGTCTGCGCCAACGGCCATGTCGAACTCACGCGTCCCGCCATGCTTCAGGCTGACGGATACGCCATCGCCATGATCGTCGATGGCGACAATGGTTTCGCCAAAGAGGGTTTCGATCTTGTCCTTCACGGAATTGAAGATCACTTCGGCCAGCTCACCCCGTGGCAGGCTGGTGTAGCGATCATGGGTGAGACGCCGGAACACGTCCACATTGAAGCCCGCGGCCCGGGCACCGCTTTCCTTGACCAGCCGGAGTTCCTGCACGTCGTAGCCGTGGGTCAGGATCTCCGGAAGCAGGCCCATTCTCTCTGCCACATCGTAGCCGACCCCCCAGAAATCGATGACATAACCGCCCGCCCGGAACTCCGGCGATTCCTCGATCAGGGTGGGTTCGTGACCGGTACGCAGCAGCCAATAGGCGAGGCATGGCCCGGCAACGCCGGCGCCGCTGATAGCGATTTTCATGGGAGGACTCCGTGACAGGCAATTTCAGTTTTCAATACTCAGGCGCTGGCGGGCCTGGGGTCCGTCAGGGTTGTGGACCACGTGGTCCACACATCTGGTACGTAGTCCTGGTGCAGGCTAGGGTCAAGTTATGAGCCGTTCACGATTCGAGAAACTCAACCCCGACAAGCAACACCGCCTCATCGAGAGCGCGGCGGAGGAATTTGCTGCGAAGGGCTATGAAGCGGCGTCGCTGAACCGCATCCTGGAGCAGGCGGGCATGAGCAAAAGCTCGCTGTATTACTATTTTGACGACAAGGCGGATCTGTTCACGACGCTTGTGGACCGGTCGCTCGGTTTGCTGTTCCGGGAGATTGGCGGTTTCGACGCGAGCACGCTGACGGAAGATAATTTCTGGAGCGAGATGGAGGCGCTGGCGCAGCGGTTCACAGCCCTTGGCAACTCCAACGCCTGGTATGTGAAGATGGGCCGCATGTTCTATCGTTTGCGTTCAGACCCGGCGCACAGTGCGCCGACGGAACGGTCGTTTGTCGCGGCGCGGCGCTGGATCACGGACATTCTCCGCAAGGGGCAGGCATTGGGGGCGGTCCGGACCGACCTGCCGGAAACGCTGTTGGTCGACGCTGCCATGGGCCTGGGGGAGGCGTTGGACTTGTGGGTGCTGAACCACTGGGACGAGATTCCAGACGATGCACGCCTGCGCATGGCAAATGATCAGGTGGGTTTGTTCCGGCGCCTGCTCGCGCCCTGAGCTGCTGAGGCGGCTTGCGCTCTGTTGGGGGAAGCCGGCCGATATCATCCGTATCCGGGTGGAAGTGTTGAACGGTTGGCACCTGAAAAAATGGCCCGTATCCAAGGGGGTGTGGGCCATTCTTTATGCATGAATAGGGGGTCTGCTGACGGTCAGCTTTCCTTCACCTTGCACTCACCGGGGTAGGCGACGCTGACGCCTTCGGCATAAGCTTCGCAGCGATTGCCATAGGTCTCGCCGTCGCATCCGCACACCGGGCGGTATTCCTTGGTGCAGATCGGGCCGGTTTTCCTGCAGGTGCCGGCGGCGTCCGCGATCGCGTGGCAGGCGCCGTCTTCATAGATACAGGTCAGGCCGTCATCGCATTGGAGCGCCGCGATGCCGCCGCACATGGCGCCTTCACCGGCTGTCGGCAGATCATTGGGGGCGGCGACTTGATCCGCTGGAACGGCCCGGTCCGGAACGACGCCGGGTTCGAGAAACCAGGCGCAACCGGCCAGAAACAAAGAAGAAAACAAAAGAATGGCGAGGCGCATGAGAGTCTCCTTTCGGGAGAACAACCTGCGCCTCGCCATCATTTTTGGCAAGTTTGAAGCGGGGCCCTGGGCCCGCGTTTCAATGCTTGGCTCAGCCTTGGCCTTTGCCCTCAGCGACGAGCGAGAACATGTTCGCGCCGTGCTGGCCGCCGGAGGTGAAGGCCGGCAGTGTCTTGCTGGTGTCGGTGATCTCGTCCCACTTGGCCGCAACGGCTTCGGCGGTCAGCTCGTCGCCCTGGCCGACATAGGCGCCGCGGGTTTCGACGATGCGGGCCATCGAGAAGGCACCGGCACCGGCCGACAGGATCATGCCGGTCGGAGCGTCGTCTTTCACAAGGTTCATCACGCCCGGCGTGACATATTCCGGCTTCAGCTGTTCCAGCGCTTCCGGCGGCATCAGGCCTTCGGTCATGCGGGTTGCGGCGACCGGGCAGACCGCGTTGACCTTGATGTCGTTCTTGGCGCCTTCGATTTTCAGCGTGTTCATCATGCCGACGACGCCGAGCTTGCCGCCGCCATAATTGGCCTGGCCAAAGTTGCCATACAGGCCGGTGGAGGAGGTGGTCACGACGATACGGCCGTAATTCTGTTCCTTCATGATGTTCCAGGCAGCGTGGACCGGAAGGAACGTGCCGCGCAGGTGGACGGCGAGCACCAGGTCGATGTCCTGGATTGTCATCTTCGAGAACGACTTGTCGCGCAGGATGCCGGCATTGGCGATCAGGATGTCGATGCGGCCCCATTTTTCCATGGTGTCGTCGATCATTTTCTTCACGCCGGCCTCGTCCGCCACGGACGATCCGTTGGCCATGGCTTCGCCGCCCATGGCTTCGATTTCCTTGACCACGGCTTCAGCGGCTTCGGAGCTGCCGCCGGAGCCATCCATCGACGCGCCGAGGTCGTTGATCACGACTTTTGCGCCGCGGCGGGCGAGTTCGAGGGCGTGGCAGCGGCCAAGACCGCCACCGGCACCCGTAACAATGGCAACGCGACCGTCAAAACGGATGTCAGACATGGGCTTTCTCCTGAAAAGTTTGGAGGTTTCACACCAGACGCTCACGTGAACGTCAAGCACATCCCTTGCGTCAGGCATTGCCTGCGTTGTCGCACCGTGTATCAGTTCCATTCTGGAATGCACCAGAGGAGGAAACAACATGCTCGCTTATGTCACGCTCGGCTCCAATGATACCGACAAGGCCTGCGCCTTTTACGACGCGGTTCTGGGGGAAATGGGGGCCAAACAGGTCTTCAATAATGGCCGCCTTTACTTCTACGGCACGGGGCCTGGCGCACCCATGCTGGCAGTTGGCGGCCCGTACGACGAGAAGGCGGCCACTTGCGGCAATGGCGTCATGCCGGCCATCGCCGCACCGGACAATGCGACGGTCGACAAGGTCTACAACAAGGCCATCGAACTCGGCGCGCAAGATGAAGGCGCCCCCGGCCAGCGCATGCCGACCTTCTACGGCGCCTATTTCCGCGACCCCGACGGCAACAAGATCTGCATCTGCAAGCTCGGCTAGGGCGTCACTGCTCTGAAAGGCTTTGGCCCCCGGCATTGTGCCGGGGGCCTTTTTGTTTCTGCCTAGTCGGGCCGCTGGTCTTCCAGCTTCCCGGCATAGAAGCTGCGGATGTCGGCGGCGAGGGCCTTCAGGGCACCGTCGTTCAGGTACATCATGTGCCCGCCCTGATAGTAGGTCATGGCCACCTGGTCCTGCGGGATGCCGTAGCGGGCGAAGGTGATCTCTGCGTCGAAGAAGGGGCAGATCAGATCAAAATAGCCGCTGGCGACCATCACTTTCAGTGCCGTGTTGTGGCGCATGGCCGTCGTCAGCTGGCGCCCGGCATTCACATAGTGCGGTTCCCAGTACTCGCCTTCCGGCGCGTCGCGGAAATCCCATTGTTCGCCGGCGTCCGGGCTGGAGACCATGTAGGGCCGGTCCATTTCCACGCCGAGATCGGCGGCGAGATACTGGTTCATCAGCGCCGAATAGGCTGAGCTGACCGCATAGCTGGAGACATCGTCCTCCGGGCCTTCGGCGGCATCGTCTGCCTCGTCCCCCAGATAGCGCCCGTCGAGCCGCCCGAGCGCCACGCCCTTGTCGCGCAGCAACTCCTTCTGGAAGCGGTGCATCAGGATACGGAGGTTCGACGTCTCGATATATTCCGGATCGAGCCCGGTGAAATAGGCGAGCCTGTCGCGGATATAGGTACGTTCTTCCGGGCTCAGCCGCTCGCCCTTCCACAGGGCCGGGCCGTATTCGTCGCGCGCGAAGGCCCGGGCCTCGGCCAGGAATTCCGCCTGCGGAACGCCTTGCCCGGCGCGGCCATGATACTGCGCCGCCGCTGCCATCGAGGGCAGGTAGGTGACATAGGAGTAGACATTGTCATGGGCAGAGGTGGAGCCCTCATAATCCAGTGCCTGCGAGATCAGCACGATGCCGTTGAGGGCAATGTCCACATCGCCCACCGTCAGCTCATTGGCGAGATAGGCGGCACGCGTTGTGCCGAAGCTTTCGCCGATCAGGTATTTCGGCGCGTTCCAGCGTTTGTGCTTGGTGATCCAGATGCGCATGACTTCGGCAATGGATGACTTGTCGCCCGCTTCGTTCCAATAGTCCTTGTCTTCGCCTTCGCCGATGGCCTGGCTGAATCCGGTGCCGACCGGATCGATGAAGACAAGGTCTGTCTGGTCGAGGATGGAGAGCGGATTGTCCACCATCCGGTAGGGCGCGGCGCCATCGTCTTCGTCGGCATCGCTGGCCACCACGACCCGTTTAGGGCCGAGCAGGCCCATGTGCAGCCAGACGGAGGCCGAGCCCGGCCCGCCATTGAACACGAAGGTCACCGGCCGGTCCGACCCGGCATCTTCCTTGATGTAGGAGATCGTGAACAGGCTGGCGGCCGGTTTGCCATCTTCATTCGTGATCTGCGTGTCGCCTGCCTCGACCGTGTAGGTCATCTTCTGGCGGCCGAACGTGCCGGTGTGGCGGCTTTCGAACATGACCGGATCGGGCACGGGGCGGGTTTCGGTCTCTTTCGGCGGGTCACCGGCGTTGGTGTCGGCAAAGGCGGGGGCAGTCATGGCCATGACGGCGGCCATGAAAAGGGCGCGCAATTTCATCGGGGTCGGGTCTCCTTGACGTCCGGCGGGTCACCTCTCAGGAGATCGCGCCAGAGGTCTGATAATTAAGGCGAAAACCTATCCCTCGGGCCGCGCCTCGTCAAACCGCAGATTTACGTCCGGTGCAATCGGTCTGCAACCTGCCCTGCCGCTTGCCAGGCAGCATGGAACGCACCTGCCGAACAGATCAGTGCTTCCCCTGCGGCGGCCACCCGTTTAATCCATAAGGCTGTATCTTCGGGGAAGGGAGACTGGGCCGGGATGAACATCATGGGATTTGAATGGGGCTGGGACAACGCCCGCGCGTTGCTCGGCATCGCCATGATCTATGGCCTCTGCTGGGCCTGGTCTGAAAAACGCAAACTGTTCCCGTGGAAAGTCGTCATCGGCGCCACGGTGATGCAGTTTGTCTTCGCCCTGATCCTGTTCGGCATTCCCTTCATCCGCTCCATCCTGTTCCGCGCCAATGACGTGGTCGATGGCCTGCAGGCCGCGACGCGCGCCGGCACGGGCTTTGTGTTCGGCTATGTCGGGGACAATGTCGCCGGGGCCGAACTGATGGACGGCACACCCCCGCCGCTCTTCTTCTTCCAGATCCTGCCCATCGTCATCGTCGTCGCCGCCCTGTCGGCCATGCTCTGGCACTGGGGCATCCTGAAATGGATCACCAACGGCTTCGCCTTCATCTTCCGGCGGGGCATGGGCCTTGGCGGGGCGACGTCGCTGGCCGTCTCCGCCAACGTCTTCATGGGCATGACCGAGGCGCCGGTGCTGATCCGGCCTTACATCAAGGGCATGACCCGGTCGGAACTGCTGATCATGATGACGGCGGGCTTCGCGACCATCGCGGGCTCTGTCCTCGTCGTGTACGGCTCGTTCCTTGAAGGCAAGATGGCGAACCCGCTGGCGCAGTTGCTAACGGCTTCCATCATGGCCGCGCCTGCGGCTGTCGCCGTTGCCCTCACCATGATTCCGGAAACGACCCCCGCGACCGAGCGGATGAAAGAGCCGGACTTCAACTACGCCTCCACCATGGACGCCTTCTCGCGCGGCGCGACCGATGGCCTGCAGATCGTGTTCAACATCGCGACCATGCTGATCGCGGCGCTGGCGCTGCTCTGGCTGGTCAATGCCGGGCTCGGCGCGCTTCCGGACGTTGCCGGTGCGCCGCTGTCGATTGAGCGTGTGCTCGGCTGGATCTTCGCCCCGCTGATGTACATGGTCGGCGTGCCGATGGAAGAGGCGGCCAAGTCGGGCTCCCTGATGGGTGTGAAGACGGTGCTGACTGAATTCGTGGCCTTCCTGCAGCTGGCCGAAGTGCCGCCGGACGCAATGGACCCGCGCACCCGCATGATCACCGCGCACGCGGTCTGCGGCTTTGCGAATTTCGGCTCCATGGGCATCCTGATCGGCGGGCTTTCCATCATCGAGCCGAGCCGCCGGGATGACTTCCTGTCGCTCTCCTGGCGTACGCTGGTGGCCGGCACGTTTGCGACCTGCCTGTCGGCGGCGGTCGTCGGCGCGTTGCCGTATCAGCTGTTTGCGGGCGCGAACGGCTAACCTGCTGACAAAAGCCTGACACGCAGGCGTGACCGGCTGCCCCTTGCGTGCCGCTGCGGTACGTACGACACACAAGGCTTCCGCTTGGGAGGAAGCGTTTATGCAGAGTGATAACGGCCGTAAAATTCACGGCGGCGCGAGCTGTTTGCCCCATACTTCCGCGCTTTCCAGCGCGGTAGGTATCGCATTCCTGTTTGGTGCCTTGTCGGCGCAGGCACAACAGGCGGATGAAGCGCCGGTGACGCGCGATGTGCTTTCGCCGATTGAAGTGTGGGGTGACCGGAATGCGAATGATCCGGGAAGCTACTCCGCACTCGATGCCGCCGAAATCGACGCCACCGCCGCCGACCACCCCGCCGAAATCCTGAACCAGCTGCCCGGCGTGAACGTGCAGATGAATTCCGGGCAGGAACATCTGATCGCCATCCGCTCGCCGGTGCTGACCGGCGGGGCCGGGCAGGGCAGCTTCCTGATCCTCGAGAATGGTGTCCCCACCCGCTCCCCTGCCTTCGGCAACGTCAATTCCCTGATCGAGCCGCACCACGAGGTCGCCGACGCCATCGAAGTCGTGCGCGGGCCGGGCAGTGCGAAATATGGCTCCAACGCCGTGCACGGACTGATCAACGTCATCCTGCCGGAACCGGGCGAGGGCAGCGAAGTGCGCGCCTCCTATGGCACGCTTGGCCGCTGGCGCACCGACATGAAGCTGGACGAGGGCCAGCACTGGCTGGTGAACCTCTCCCTGCAGAAAGACAATGGCTGGCGCGACAACACAGACGTCAACCAGCAGAAGCTCTCCGTGGTCGGCAAGTTCAATCCGGGCCTGTGGGACGCGACCGTCTGGCTGTCGGGCCAGAACCTCGAGCAGGAAACGGGCGGCTATATCGTCGGCGCCGATGCCTACAAGGATGAGGACATCGCAAAGTCGAATCCGAATCCCGAAGCCTGGCGCAATGCCTGGTCCGCCCGGCTTGGCGCCCGCCTCGAACGGCCCCTGTTCGATGGCGCGCTGGTGGTGATGCCCTACGCCCATTCGCAGGCGATGATCTTCGCGCAGCATTTCCTGCCGAATGGCGGTGTGGAGAAGAACGGCCACACAGGTGGCGGCGTGATGGTACGCTACGAGCAGCCCGTCTCGCAGCAGCTCACCTGGCGCGTCGGCACAGACCTCGACGCCGCGAGCGGCTACCTCCGCGAAATCCAGCCGGACCCGTTCGGCTTCTTCCCCGGAGATTCGCGCTTCCCGCAAGGCGTCCACTATGACTATGACGTCGACACAACCGTCGCGGCGCTGTGGACCGAACTGGAATGGGCGCTGTCGGACGATGTCCGCATTCTGGCGGGCCTGCGCGGCGAGAGCCATGATTATGACTACTCAACCAAGGCGCCCGCCGGTATCAATGGCCGCTTCAACGTGCCGGCCGACCGGTCGGACTCCTATGAATTCGTGACGCCGAAGCTTGGCGCGGTCTGGTCGGTCTCCGACACGGTCGATCTCTATGCCAACTACGCCCGCGGGGCCCGTGCCCCGCAGGTGTCGGACCTTTACCGCCTGCAGAGCCTGCAGGTCGTGGGGCAGGTCGATACTGAAACGCTGGACAGTGTCGAACTCGGCGCGCGCGGCGCAGCCCTCGACGGGCGGCTCGTCTTCGATGTCGCCGCCTACTGGATGGACAAGGAGAATTACTTCTTCCGCGACTCCGACGGCCTGAACGTGACCGACGGCTCGACAGAGCACAAGGGCGTGGAAGTCTCCGCCGCCTATGACCTCACCGATACGCTGTCCCTGTCAGGCAATGTGTCCTGGTCGGACCAGACCTACACCTTTGACCGGATCGTGGCGTCTGCCTCCAGCAGCATCCTCGATGGCAACGAGATCGACACCGCGCCGGAATGGCTCGCCAATGCGCGGCTGAACTGGCAGGCGACCGATCGCCTCGCCCTGTCGCTGAATGTCGAACATGTCGGCGAATACTTCACCGACCCCGGCAACCAGAACACCTATCCCGGCCATACCGTGCTCGGCGCCCGCGCGGCCTGGGCCTGGACCGACACGCATACGGTCTGGATCAATATTCGCAATCTGACGGACGAGCGCCATGCTGACCGGGCCGATGTGTCCTTCGGCAACCAGCGCTACTTCCCCGGCGAGCCGGTCAATGCCACCGTCGGCATCAGCCGCACATTCTAGAACATAATCGGAGGAAACCCATGAAGCTCTATCACAGCCCCCAGGCGCCAAACCCGGATCGTGTCGTCTACTTCCTGCGTGCCAAGGGCAAGCTTGATGCGGTCGACCTTGAAGAAGTCTCGATCATGAAGCAGGAGCATAAGACGCCGGAATACCGTGAAGTCTCGCCCTTCGCGCAAGTGCCTGCGCTGGTGCTGGACGATGGCACCAAGATTACCGAGAGCCGCGCCATCTGCACCTATTTCGAAGGCATCTTCCCGGAGCCGAACCTGATGGGCGCCGACCCGAAAGAGAAAGCCCTGATCGAGATGTGGGACCGGCGCGTGGAGATGATGTTCTTCGTCCAGTTCGCCACCTGGTTCCGCAACGCGCATCCGATGATGGCGCCGCTGGAAGTGCCGCAAAGCGCAGAGGCCGCCGCCAAGGGCGAGAAGGCCGCAAAGAAAATGGCGGAACGGTTCGACGCCCATCTCGCCGACAATGAGTTCCTGGCGGCCGGGCGCTTCTCCATCGCGGACATCACGCTTTTCATCGCCTGCGGCTTCTGCCGCGTGATGAAGTATGAGCCGCACAAGGAGCACGCCAATCTCGGCCGCTGGTATGAGGCCATGAAGGCGCGCGGCTTCGCGGGCTAGGCCATCGCTTCGGCGATCAGCTGGTAGGAGCGGATACGGTCTTCGTTCCGCTCGGCCAATGTGAGGATGAACAGCTCGTCGGCGCCATGTTCGCCCGCAAAGGCGGACAGGCGCGAGGCGACATCGTCTGCTGCGCCGATCACGCCGCGTCCCTCCGCTGCGGCGAGCGCTTCGGGAGAGGCGGCGGCGATCACGGCATCGGCCTCCGTAGACGGAACGAAGGCGCGGAAGTCCCCCGTACTGCGGGCCAGGTTCCAGGCGATGGCGGGTTTGGACAGGCGGCGGGCCTCGGCCTCTGACTCCGCGGCGAGGGCAACGAGGCCAACGGCGGCATAGGGCTCTGCGGCGAAGGGCGAAGGCTCGAATGCCTTGCGGTAGGTCTCAAGGGCAGCGCCCGCCCCGCCCGGCGCCAGGAAATCCGCAAAGGCGAGCTTCAGGCCCATCGCCCCGGCAAAGGCCGCCGAGTCCGGCGAGGAGGACAGCATCCACAAATCCGGCCGGGCGCCGCGCGGGCCGACATGGATGCCCGTCGCCCGGTGGTTCTCCGGCAAGGGTGCCTCACCGCTCGCATCCAGCATCCAGTCCATCAGCATGCGCAGCATGGTCGGGAAGGCCTGCGCGCCGGGGCCGAGCAGGGCGGCGGAGGTGCGCGGGTCCGCCCCGGTCGCCCGGCCGACGCCCAGTTCGATCCGGCCCGGCGCCAGCGCTTCGAGCGCGCAGAATTGCTCGGCCACTTTCAGCGGCGAATAATTCGGCAGCATCACCCCGCCGGAACCGAGCTTCAGATGCTGCGTGCGCTGCGTCAGCGCGGCGATCAGGACTTCCGGCGCGGCGCCCGCGAAACTGCGTGCATTGTGATGTTCCTGCACCCAGAAGGACCGCCAGCCCCGCCCGTCCAGTGCCCCGGCCAGGGCAAGCGTGTTCTCAAAAGCATCCGCGGCGGTCTGGCCCTCGAACAATGGAGATGGATCGAGTATCGAGAGGACGGGTTTCATGGCTCTCCTGATGCGCTAAGCAGGAGGGTGAAACAAGACAAGGAAGCGATTTCATGCGGTATCTGGCGGCGTCCCTTCTCCTTCTTCTGGCGGCCTGTGTGCAGCCATCGGCCTTCGGTCCGCAGGTCCGCGCCGTGCCGATGGATGATCTGAGGGCCGCGGCGCCGTCCGGCCGGCTTTCCGGCGTGGCCCAGCCGGTGGCCTACCGGGTGGAGATGACCGTCGACCCGCGGGAGGCGGCCTTCGCCGGGCATGTCGGGATTGACGTGAACCTGCAGACATCCGCGCCGGGGATCTGGATGCACGGGGCAGATCTCGACGTGTCCTCGGTCACGGTGACGGCAGGCGGCGAGACCCGGCCAGCCAGCTGGACAGAAGTGGACCCGACCGGCGTGGTCTGGGTAGGTTTTCCGAACCGAGTTCATGCGGGCGGCATCACGCTGACCATCGACTATACCGCTGCCTTCGACGCGAACCTCGCCGGGCTGTTCCGGGTGGAGGAAAAGGGCGAAGCCTATGCGCTGGCCAAGTCCGAAAGCATCCAGGCCCGCCGTTTCCTGCCAAGCTTTGACGAGCCGGGCTTCAAGGCCCCGTTCGATTTCACGCTGATTGTACCGGAAGACATGCTGGCTATCGGCAACACGCCGGTCGCATCGCGCGTCCCGGACAAGCCGGGCTTTGACCGGGTGACTTTCCTGCGCACCCGGCCGCTGTCGACCTATCTCCTGTCGGTCGCCGTGGGTAATTTCGAGAAAGTTCCCGCCGGGACGATCCCGGTGAATGCGCTGCGCGACTGGCCTGTGCCGCTGACGGGCTATGCCCGCGCAGGCAAGGGTGAGGAGCTGGACGCAATCCTCTCCATCACGCCCGCCATCGTGGAGTTCTTCGAAGAGGCGCTGGAACAGCCCTATCCTTATGAAAAGCTGGACATCATCGCCGCGCCGCAATGGCCGTCGGGGGCGACCGAACTCGCTGCCGCGATCACCTACCGGGAAAGCCGCATTCTCGCGAATGAGACGTCCGGCGCCCTGTTCCTGCGGTCCATGAAAGGTGTCCACGCGCACGAGCTGTCGCATATGTGGTTCGGCGATCTCGTCACCCCGCCCTGGTGGGACGATCTCTGGCTGAAGGAAGGCATTGCCAGCTGGGCCGAGCCGGCCGTGCTCAGCGTGCTGGAACCGGATGGCGGGTACGACATTCAGGCCGTCGCCGATGCGGTTGCCGCCATGCGGCTCGACAGCCTGTCCAGCGCCCGCGCCGTGGCCCAGCCGATCACGGAGAATGCCGACATCCGCAACGCCTATGATGCGATCACCTACAACAAGGGACAGGCCGTTCTGGGCATGGTGGATGCGTGGTTCGGGCCGGACCAGTTCCGTCCGGCGCTGGGCAAGTATATCGCCGAATATGCCGACGGGGCCGCTGACAGCGAGGAGTTCTTCCGCGCCATCGGCCGGACAACGGGCAATCCGGATATCGGCCAGTCGCTGAAGACGTTCGTCACCCAGAATGGCGTCCCGCTGCTGGAGACAGACCTTCAGTGCACAAGCATTGGCGCCAAGGTCGTTCTTGAACAGAGCCGCTATCGCCCGCTGGGCTCCGATGCGGACCCAAATCGCCACTGGATCGTTCCGGTCTGCGTGTCCTGGCGCGAGGGAGACGCGTCCGGACGGTCCTGCACGCTCCTGAAGGCGCGCCGTCAGGTCATGCCGCTGGAGGGGGCGACATGCCCGGACGCCTACCACCCGAATGCCAACGGCACCGGCTATTACCGGTTCAATCTTGCGGGCGACGGCTGGAACAAGCTGATCGCCGTCCTGCCCGGTCTGTCGGCAGCCGAAGCGCTGACCGCCATCGACAGCGCCGAGGCGGACTTCGATGCCGGAGAGATGGATGCGGCCACGCTGCGCCGGGTGCTCGCCGCCGGGGCGCAGCATGACGATGCCGCCGTCGCCGCCGCCGTGCTGGGCATCTATGCAGACCTGATGGAGCAGCTGGACGATGCGCCCGGCCTGCGCGCCGACGCTGAGGCGGCTTCCGCCCGCCTGCGCGCGCAAATGACGGATCAGGGGGGCGATCCGGAACTGGAAGCCAGCCTGGCGGAGTTCGATGCCACGATCCTGAAGCAGGAAGCGGCCCGGACCGACCTCGCCGCGAAAATGGACACATGGCTTACCGACCCGGAGGCGGACGGGAACCTGTCCAGCGACCTCTATGCGTCGGGGCTCCTCGTCCTGCTGGATCAGGGCGGGCAGGCGGCGTATGATCGTGTGCTGACGGCCTATGACGAGATCGACAACCCGGCCTTCGGCCAGTCTGTCGCCAGGGCGCTGGGCAGTGTGACGGATCCGGATCAGGCCGCCCGCACGCGGGGCCTGATCGCCTCTGCCGCACTCGGCCCGCGTGAAACCTACACCATGGCCCTGTTGCAGATGAAAACGCCGGAAACGCGCGAGGCGATGTGGGCGTATCTCGAAGACAATTTCCCGGCCTTCCTGAAAGCCATTCCGGCCCAGTGGAAACGCCGCACGCCGCGGCTGGCATCCTATTTCTGCGACAGCGAAGGCCTCGATGCGCTGAACGCCCTGTTCGAAGAATATGGCGACCTCGCCGAAGGGCACGCGCGCGAACTGTCGCTGGCGCGGGAGCAGATCCATCTCTGCATGGCCCGGAAAGCCGCGACGGAGGCGGACCTTGAAGCCGCCTTCGCCGCGCCCTAGCCGGGAAACGCTCTTTAAGCGTTCCTGCCCTAGGCGTTTTTGATCGTCAGGCCGCCATCGACCGGGATGTGCACGCCGGTCATGAAGCTGGCCGCCGGCAGAACACAGGAGAGGGTGATGTTCGCCACCTCCTCCGGAATGCCGTAACGGCGCAGCGGCACGCGGCGCTTGGCGTAGATTTCCTTGTGCTCGTCCGGAATGCCGGCGGTGATGCCGGTCTTGATCGGGCCGGGGCAAATGCAGTTCACGGTGATGCCTTCGCGGCCAAGGTCCACGGCGAGGCCGCGGGTGAGGCCGATGACGCCATGCTTGGCGGCGACATAGGGGGAGTTTCCGGGCGTTGCGCCCAGACCTTCCGTGGACGCCACATTCACGATCCGGCCATAACCGGCCTTGCGCATGTAGGGCAGCGCCGCGCGGATGGCGCGCTGGTGGCTGGTCAGCATGACATTGATGCTGGGCCCCCAGCTGTCCTCATAACTTTCCTCGGCGATATTGGCCGGGATGGCGAACCCGGCATTGTTGACCAGGATTTCCAGCCCGCCGAAATGCGCGGCCGTCTCGTCGATCACGCGCTTGATGGCATCGGCATCGCCGACATCCATCGCCCAGCCCTTCACATGATTGATCCCGGCGGCCTTGATCTCCTCGACCACGGCATCGACGGCGTCCTGTTTCAGATCCGTGACGGCAACATTGGCGCCTTCGCGGGCGAACAGGTGGGCGGTGGCCCGGCCCATGCCGCTGGCGGCGCCGGTGATGAGGGCGGTCTTGCCCTTGATCGAGCGCGACAGCGCTTCATAGGGTGGCTGGCTCATAGGGGTTTCCTCTCTCTTCTTTTCTTGATTGTCCCGGAGAAGTTCAGGACAGGGCGTCCGTCTTCTCCGCTTACGATTCCCCGGATGAAACTCAGCGATCCGCCGTCTCGCAGGATGTCTCCGCGCGCTTCCAGCCGTTCGTTCTCCACGACCGCATCGACGAATTCCGATGAAAAGGCGACCGTGACGCCGGTAAATCCCTCCGTCGTGCCGTGCCCGAGGGCAAACAGCGCAAAATCGGCGAAACTCATCAGGCAGCCGCCATGCACGACGCCGTTGGCGTTCAGATGCTTGCGTTCCACCCGGAAGGCGGCGACCGGTCCCTGCTCGTCAACCTTGAAATAGAACGGCCCGGCCGTCTCGTGTTCATATGGATCGTCGGTCCAGGTGAACCATCCTGCGAACTCGCCTGATTTCTCGATTGTTTTGGTCACGCTGCCTCCCTGTATTTCGGGCGGCACGATACCGCACGGTTACCCTTCGACAAGCGTGCCGTTGGGGAATAGATTACCCCGGCGAACAGACAGAATAATGGAACAAGGAAGCAGACCATGGCCTTCGACGCCGAGATCCGCGACGCCCTGATCGAACAGGTGCGCCGCTTTGTGACCGAGAAATGCGTACCGGCCGAGGCGGACGTCTCTGAAAATGACGAGGTGCCTCAGTCGATCGTCGACGAGATGAAAAGCCTCGGCCTGTTCGGCATTGCCGTGCCGGAGGAATATGGCGGCCTTGCCCTCGACATGGAGACCGAATGCCTCGTCGCGTTCGAACTGGGCCAGACCTCTCCGGCCTTCCGTTCGGTCGCGGGCACGAATATCGGCATCGGGTCGCAGGCGCTTGTCCTGTTCGGCACCGAGGAGCAGAAGACGAAATGGCTGCCGGGCGTCGCCTCGGGCGACCTGATCGCCAGTTTCGCGCTGACCGAGCCGGAAGCCGGCTCGGACGCCGCCAGCCTCAAGACGAAAGCCATCCGCGATGGCGATCATTACGTCCTGAACGGCACCAAGCGTTACATCACCAATGCCAACAAGGCCGACATCTTCACGGTCATGGCCCGTACAGATCCTGACACGCCCGGCGCCAAGGGCGTCTCGGCGTTCGTGGTCGAGCGGGACACGCCCGGCGTCTCCGTCGGCGTGCCGGAGAAGAAGATGGGCCAGCAGGGCGCGCATATCTGCGACGTGATCTTCGAAGATGCCCGCGTGCCGGCCAGCAACATGATCGGCAAGGAAGGCGAGGGCTTCAAGGTGGCGATGAGCGTGCTGGATAAGGGCCGCCTGCACATCTCTGCCGTCGCGACCGGCGTCTCCAAGCGCCTGATCCGCGAAATGGTGAACTATGCACTGGAGCGCAAACAGTTCGGCAAGCCGATCATGGAACACCAGATGATCCAGGCGATGATCGCCGACAGCCAGGCCGAGACCTATGCGGCCGAATGCATGATCATGGATGCTGCCCGCCGCCGCGATGCAGGCGAGGATGTCACCCTGCTCGCCTCATCCACGAAACTGTTCGCCACTGAGGCGTGCGGCCGGGTTGCGGATCGCGCGGTGCAGGTGTTCGGCGGCGCGGGCTATGTCTCCGACTATGGCATCGAGCGCTTCTACCGCGATGTCCGCATCTTCCGCCTCTATGAGGGCACCAGCCAGATCCAGCAGATCATCATCGCCCGCGAACTCGCCCGGGCGGCCAAGAAAGGCACCCTGTAAGGGCGCACATTTGCCTCTGCGGGCACACCGGGTAGAATTCCCGTTCGCCCGCAGAGGCCATTTAAAAAGACCGGGATAACAGGAAACGCACTCAGATGTTCGAACACGACCCCACAGACCCGCATGAAGTCGGCCTTGATGCGGATCGCCTCGCGGCGGTTCCGGCCTTTTTCAAGGAAAACTATCTCGACACCGGCAAGCTGCCCTGCATGGCAACGCTGATTTCGCGCAATGGCGAGGTCGCGCTGGAAGACTATTCCGGTACGACGCATCTGGGCGAAGGCGACCCGATCGGCCCGGACACGATCTTCCGCATCTATTCCATGACCAAGCCGCTGACCTCGCTCGCGGCGATGATCCTGTTCGAGGAAGGCAAGCTGCGCCTGGAGCATGAGGTCGCCCGCTACATTCCCGAATTTGCGGATGTGAAGGTCTTCGATGGCGGCACGCGCGAAGGCTACACGGTGCGCGATCCGGACCGGCCGATGCGGGTGCTGGACCTGTTCACCCACACGTCCGGCCTCACCTATGGCTTCATGATGCAGAATGAGGTGGACGCCCTCTACCGCAAGGAAAAGATCGGACGTCCGGACGAGACGTTGCAGCAGATGGCAAAGCGCCTCGCTGGCCTGCCATTGCTCTGCTCGCCGGGAGAAGAATGGTGGTACAGCCACTCCATCGATGTGCTGGGCGCCATCGTCGAAATCGTTTCCGGCATGGAGCTGGACGAGTTCTTCCGCCAGCGGATCACCGGCCCGCTGGGCATGGTCGACACCGAATTCTGGGTGCCGGAGGAGAAACTCCCCCGCCTCATGGCCTGCTATGAGAAGCACGCCATCACCGGCGAAGTGAAGCTTGCCGATCCGGCCGGGGCTGAGTCGAAGCTCTACGCGAAACGCCCGACGCTGCTGAACGGCGGCGGCGGCCTCGTCTCCACGGTGCGCGATTATCACCGTTTTGCCCTGATGCTGCTGCGCGGTGGCACGCTGGACGGCGCGCGCATCATCAGCCCCAAGACCTGGGAATTCATGCGCCAGAACCATCTCCCGAATGGCGAGACGATGCGCAGCATGGGCCGCTCCATGTTCAGCGAAGTCATGTCGCCGGGTGTCGGCTTCGGTCTTGGCGGCTCGGTGGTCACCGATGTGGTCGCCAGCCAGCAGCCGGGCAGCGAAAGTACATTCAGCTGGGGCGGCCTCGCCTCCACCTTCTTCTGGGTCGATCCGGAAGAAGAAATCATCGGTGTCCAGATGACCCAGATGATGCCGTCCTCGGCCTATCCGATGCGCGTCCAGTTCCAGCAGTTGGCTTACGCGGCGGTTGATTGGTGATCTGCATCAGGCGGTTTTTTGCTGTCGTCTTCCTTGCGCTTCTCGCAGCAGGTTCGGCGCAGGCACAGCATTGGGCCAGCTACAAGCATGAGAACTCCCCCGCCGGGGCGTTGTACCAGGACTTTGTCGGGCGTCCGTATCAGGGTGTTGATGAGGAGCGCGCAGCGCTTCGCGACTTTGCTGACCGCTACATGGCGCTTTCCGGTCCAAACGGTGATGCGTGCTTTTACGGCTGCGGGGCGGGTCGCGCAGGCATTGGCCCGAATATCACCCATCCGGAATTCCGCCTGTACCTGGCGTACACGGCAATCGCGGAAGCAGAAGTCAGCAGAAACCTTCCGGGCGATGCGGTGTACGCCCTGTCCGCGGCGGCGCAGCTTGTTGCGGTCTGGAAGGCGGAATATGAAGCGGCCGTGTTTGAAGCCATGTCTTTAGGTGAAACGCGTTCGGAGGCAGATCAGAGCGTTCTGTCATTCTTGTCAGGCAGAGGCTGGGTTTATTTTTCCGGTTGCGTCGGCAGGGATGCACCGTTCGATGAACTTGCCGGCCACATTGATGAGATTGCTCTGACTGCGTTGCAATCGCCGTCGATTTCAAAGGCCGATTCAAATCGGCTGAACGCGCTGCGGGCGACCCTGCCTGAATTGGGGCGCGGCGTGTGGGCGGACGAGACACAGCCTTAGCGCCCCATCATGACGTTGCCTGATGTCCCCCCGCCGCAACAAAGGCCCAGCGCCCGTCTCGTCATTCTTGATGCGGCGGGCCGGGCGCTGCTGTTCCGTTTCCGCTTTCCGGACCGCACGTTCTGGGCAACGCCCGGCGGCGCGGTGGACGAGGGCGAAACTTTCGAGCAGGCCGCGCGCCGCGAACTGCTTGAGGAAACGGGCCTGATGGGAGACCTCTCCGGCGAGGTGCACCGGCGCTACACGGTCTTCACCGGCCCCTCCGGAAACCGGGTGGAGGCGGACGAGCGCTATTTCTGCCTGCGCACGGAAGGCGCGGAAATCGACCGCTCGCGCTGGGAGCCGGTCGAGCAGGAGATGATCGCAGAGACCGCCTGGCTTTCGCCTGCTGATATCCGGGCCTTGCCGGACCCGGTATTTCCGGAGAACCTCGCCGACCTTGTCGATTATCTGAAAGAGGCGCCCCGCGCATGAGCGAGCCAACCGCAAATCCCGTCCGCGAGGCGATCCTGGAACTGACCGAGGCGGCCGGTCCCGGAAAGTCGATCAGCGCCGAACAGGCGGCCCGGGCCGTCAGCGAGAAGAACTTCCAGCGCGTCCTGAAGGATGTGCGGGCCGAAGCCATTCGCCTGCATACCGAGGGCACGGTGCTGATCTACCGCAAAGGCAAGCCGGTGGAGGATCCGAAAGCCTTCAAGGGCGTCTACCGGCTCGGGCGTCCTGCTGTGTCCTGATGGCGAAGCCGCCGGAACCTTTCCATGAATTCGTCATGGAGCTGTTCATGCCGATGGGGCCGGTCAGCGTGCGGCGCATGTTCGGCGGCGCGGGCGTTTTCAAGGACGGCCTGATGTTCGCCTTGCTGTCAGATGACGTGATCTACCTGAAAACCGACGCGGCCCTTCGCGCAGACCTGGAAGCCGAAGGCTCCGAGCCGTTCATCTGGACCCGGCAGAGCGACGGCAAGCAGACGGACATGGGCTATCTCAGCCTGCCGCCGGATGCGATGGACGAGGCGGATCTGGCCAGCGAATGGGGACGCAAGGCGTTCGCCGTGGCGCTGGCCGCAAAGGCAAAAAAGCGCAAATAGGACCCGTCGGACGCCGCTATATATGGTGTATAGACGGTCTGTAGATTGGATTTGTGAGGGTCTGAGCGGCGGCTTATCCAACACCGGATTTCTCCTCCTGGTTGGAACGAGTCTATTCCCCGTAGCGGCGCAGCTCGCTCTTCGCCCGGCCTTTGGTAACCGTCACGACATAGAGCCGGTCATACTCTGTGGCCTCGACAATCGGCGCGCCGGGCTTGCCGCCCAGCTGCTTCACAAGGTCCGGAATTGTATTGGAATGGCCGACGACCAGCATGGCACCTGGGGTGGCTTTCAGCTGGTTTGCAAAGACGTCCTGGCGGCGCGCATCATAGAGCTGTACGGGCAGGCCGGTGCTGTTCGCGGTCGGCTTGGCGGTCGAGATCGTGCGCTTGGTGTTCGTCGACCAGATTTCGGTCAGGCCTGCGCCCTGTAGCTCCTGTGACAGGATGTCGGCGCGGGCACGGCCCACGACGGTCAGGTCCGGATCGTCACCGGCCTGTTTTTCCGCATGGCGGACCAGGTAAATCGTTGTGTCTGGCGGCGTGGGCGTGCTGGCACAGGCGACAATCGCCAGGAACGACAGGGCTGCGAGGGTGGCGCGGCGCGTCAGGCTCATGCTGCGACGGGGCGATCCACCGGATCGTCCAAGGAGAAGGCTTCCGGCGTGGAGCCGTGTGCTCTCAGGTGCTGCAGCTTCTGCCATCCGTCCTCCATCGAAACGCGTTCGCCCTTCGGGGCCCACCACATCACAAAGCCGGGGCCAGCCGAACGGTCGATTTCCGTTGACAGGCGCCGCATGCTCGGCGGGTGGGTCCGGCCGGAATACGAGAATTCCTGGAGGTGCTCAAGCGACGTCCAGCCCCCCATGGTCGAAACATCCGGGGCTCCCATGCCCTCCGGATATGGAAAAATGCCGTCCAAAGGCATCCACACACCGTCAGGGCGACGCACGCCATGACGGTGGAAGTGCAGGCCTTCAAAGCTTGCGGCATCCGCAAAAACACGCGGCATGATGCTCACGAAAATACGGATAAACTCATTTTCCAGACTGAACGCCCCAAGTGGGCGCGCACAGTTGAAATGAATAAGGCGATAACCCATCCCCAGCCTCCTGAAGAGCAAGGAAATACCCAGAAGGAATTACCCCATTCTTAAAGGCCGGTCCGTAACCGTCATAAATCTTAGGTTACTTTCCCTGAAATTTTGCCGGGCGCTTTTCGAGGAAGGCCTTCACGCCTTCGGCAAAGTCCGCTGTCCGGCCCGCTTTGCGCTGTGCGAGGCGTTCTTCGTGCAAGGCTTCGCCAAGATCGGTTTCGGTGGCGTCCCAGATCAGTTTGCGCATGCCGGCCAGAGCGACCGTCGGGCCCGCTGAAAGGGTTTCGGCCCATTCCATCGCGGTGGCCATCAACTGGTCATCCTCGACCACTTTGTTGACCATGCCCCACTCCAGGGCTTTGTCGGCGGGCAGTTTTTCGCCGAACAGGGCCATTTCCATGGCACGAACCCGGCCGACCGTGCGGGCCAGCAACCAGGTAGAACCGCCATCCGGCACGAGGCCGATGCGGCGGAAAGCCTGCAGGAAGTAGGCGCTTTTCCCGGCGACGATCACGTCTCCCATCAGGCCGATGGAGCAGCCGACCCCTGCCGCCGCGCCGTTCACGGCCGTGATCACCGGGTGCGGGTGTTCGCGGATGGCGACGATCATCGGGTTGTAATGGGTGTCCAGCGGGCGTCCGGCGTCCGGCTTGGAGCCCGGATGGCTCAGTGACGGCCCGTTGACCTTGCCCAGATTGGCGCCCGAACAGAAGCCCCGGCCATTCCCCGTAATCACGGTGCATCGCGCCTCGTCTGCCGCTTTTTCGAGGGCGTGCAGCATCTCCTGTGCAGTGTCGACACCGCACGCATTCATCGTCTTCGGATCGTTGAAGGCGATGACGGCGATATTGCCCTTCAGTTCGTAGGAAATCAGCTCGTAGCTCATGGTCGCCCTCCCTTTGGCGTGGATCTGTGTCTGACGCGCAATCTAGCCCGGGCTGACGGCTTGTGAACGCCTCACCCGGCGGCAAGCCCAATCTTCCATTGTTAAGCCCTGAACGTGCGCTACACTGTTCAGAACAACCGATAAGCAGGGAGATCGGATCCATGGCCCTTGATAGCGCCCCCACCACCGGCATGACCGGCATTCTCGCCAGGCAGAAAGCGGCTCACATTCGGGACGGGATTCCATCGACCGCCAAGCGGATTGAATGGCTCGACAAGGCGATTGATCTCCTGATCACCTATAATGACGAACTGGTCGATGCGATGTGCCAGGACTTCGGGCACAGGTCCAAGGACCAGTCGGGTTTCACCGATATCGCGAGCTCCATCGGCGCCCTGAAGCATGCCAAGAAGCACGTCGCCAAATGGATGCGTCCGGAAAAACGCAAGTCGGAATTCCCGCTGGGCCTGCTCGGCGCCCGGTCGCAGATCCAGTACCAGCCGAAGGGCGTGATCGGCGTCATCAGCCCGTGGAACTTCCCGGTGAACCTGACCTTCGCACCGCTGGCGGGTGTGTTCGCGGCCGGCAACCGCTGCATGATCAAGCCGTCGGAGTTCACGGAAGTCACATCCGAAGTGATGAAGAAGGCAATCGCCCAATACTATGATGAGGAAGAAGTGGCCGTGATCACCGGCGGGCCGGACATCGGCGCCGAGTTCACCAAGCTGGCCTTCGATCACATCCTCTTCACCGGGGCGACCTCCATCGCCCACCACGTCATGCGCGCTGCGGCCGACAATCTGGTTCCGCTCACGCTGGAACTTGGCGGCAAGAGCCCGGTCGTGCTGGGCCGGTCGGCAGACATGCAGAAAGCGGCCAACCGCATCATGGCCGGCAAGGCGTTGAATGCCGGGCAGATCTGCCTGGCGCCGGATTATGCGTTCGTGCCGAAGGAAAAGACCGCCGATTTCGTCGCTGCCGCGACCCAGGCGATCGAGACGATGTATCCGAGTGGCCTGAAGGACAATGAGGACTACACCTCCATCGTGAACCAGCGCCACTATGACCGTCTGATGGGCTATATCGACGAAGCGAAATCGAAGGGCGCAGAGGTCATCGAGATCAATCCGACCGGGGAGAATTTCTCCCAGCAGCCGTATCACAAGATTCCGCCGCATATCATCGTTGACCCATCCGACGATCTGAAAGTGATGCAGGATGAGATCTTCGGGCCGATCCTGCCCATCAAGTCCTATTCCGACACCAAGCAGACGATCGATTATATCAACGCGCATGACCGGCCGCTGGGGCTCTACTATTTCGGTGAAGACGCTGCGGAAAAGGATATGGTGCTGAACAACACCACGTCCGGCGGCGTGACCGTGAATGATGTGGTCATGCATGTCGGCCAGGAAGACCTGCCGTTCGGCGGCGTGGGCCCGTCGGGCATGGGCTCATACCACGGCCGGGAAGGCTTCATGGAATTCAGCCACAAGAAGGCTGTCTTTACACAGACGGGTAGCGAAATGATCGCCATGATCCGTCCGCCTTACGGTGAGAAATTCCGCAAGCAGGTCCAGGGTCGGCTGAAGCGCTGATCGCCTCGCCATCCAACAAAAAAGCCCCTCATCCGGCTGGATGAGGGGCTTTTTTTGATCGGCTGGAAATTTAGCGTTTCAGGAAGGCCGGGATGTCGTTGCCGAAGCCTTTCACCTTTTCCGGTGCCGGGTCGAGGATCAGATCATCATCCTTGCGCTTGCGGTCCCGCGTCGGCTTTTCCTTGCGCTCGGCGCGTTCCCGCTTGGGCTTCTCGCTCTTTTCAGCCTTCTCCGGCTTCTCAGGCTTTTCGGCCTTCTCCGTTTTAGCAGGCTTCTCGGCTTTTACAGGCTTTTCAGCCTTAGCCGGCGTGTCTTCGCGCGCGGTGTCTTCCGGCGGTTTGGCGACAGCGGTTTCGCTCTCAGCTTCTGGTTCTTCCTGCCGGCTACGGCCGCGTGCGCCGCGCGGGGAACGTTCGCTGCGGCCTCCACGGCTGCGTCCGCTATCGCGGCTGCTGCCACGGCGTCCGCGTCCGGTTTTTTCTTCCGGCGGCAGGTTTTCAAGCTCTTCGAGCAGGCCTTCCGGCATGTACTCTTCGACATCCTGCTTGAGCATCTTGAGGACAAAGCCCCAGGATTTCTCATCGACCGGCGAGACCAGGGTGAAGCTTTCGCCTGTGCGCCCGGCGCGGCCGGTCCGGCCGACCCGGTGGATGTAGTCTTCATCTTTCGGCGGCGGACCATAGTTGAACACATGGCCGACATCCGGAATATCGAGCCCGCGGGCCGCAACATCGGAAGCCACCAGGAGTTTCAGGTCCCCGTCCCGGAATCTCTGAAGCGTTTCCGTCCGGACGGACTGGGGCAGGTCGCCGTGAATCGGCGCGGCATCGTGCCCGTGTTTGGTCAGGGACGCGGCGACAATATCGACTTCGACCTTGCGGTTGCAGAAGACGATCCCGTTTTTCACATCGCGCGATTCAATGACGCGGCGCAGCGCTGTGCGCTTGGCCTTCGCCCCGTCGGTCGGCAGGTGGACGACATGCTGGCTGATCGTGGTCGCCGCATCCGTGGGCCGGGCGACTTCGATCTTCACCGGATCGCGCTGAAAGGTTTTCGCCAGGCGCTGAATATCGGTCGGGAAGGTCGCGGAGAACAGCAGTGTCTGGCGGCGCGGCGGCAGCTTGGAGCAGATCTTTTCGATGTCCGGGATAAAGCCCATGTCGAGCATGCGGTCGGCTTCGTCGATGATGAAGTATTCCACGCCCATCAGCAGCAGCTTGCCGCGATCGAACTGGTCGAGCAGGCGGCCCGGCGTGGCGATCAGGACGTCGACGCCGCGTTGCAGCAGGCCTTCCTGTTCCTTGAAGCTCACGCCGCCGATCAACAGCGCCATGGTCAGCTTCAGGTGTTTGCCATATTTCTCGAAACTCTCGGCAACCTGTGCAGCGAGTTCGCGCGTCGGGCAGAGAATGAGGCAGCGCGGCATGCGGGCACGGGCGCGGCCTTTCGACAGGCGGTGGATCATCGGCAGCACGAAAGCGGCCGTCTTGCCGGTGCCGGTCTGGGCGATGCCGGTGACGTCGCCGCCACTGAGAACATGCGGGATGGCTTCGGCCTGAATGGGGGTCGGGGTCTTGTAGCCCGACTCGTCCAGGGCTTTGAGGATGTTCGGGGCAAGCCCGAGGTCGGCGAATGTCGTTTCAGTCAATGTGTGTCGTTCCTAGGATGGAAGTTGTTACCCGGTGCGGCCCGAATGGCCGCCAACATTCCGCTTTCCGCACTGTAATGTGCGTTCCGCGGACCGGGCGCTTTCCATGCCCGGAGCGTCTTGTGCGCTGCACATAGTGTATTTTGGGCTTGACGTGAAGGGGCTGCGTTCAGGACCGGGAGTTAGCCCCCGGCGGTCATGTCCCGGTATTTCATGACATCTTCGACCAGCGACTTCAGCACCCGTTTGGATTGGCCCATGTCGGAAAGTTGTCCCGGCACAGTGATCGCCGCCGTCATCAGGGTGCCTTCCTCGCGGACTTCCAATGTGATGTTCAGGTCACCTTCCCAGGACCAGATGGAGGACAGCATCTTCGAGCGGATGATACATCCATTGGTCGCGTCGGTGATGTCTTCCAGCGGCTGGCTCCGGCTGGCGAGTGAGCAGAGGACGGCGGCCAGGGTTTCGCCAAACGTATTGCGGAAGCCCTGTGTGACATCCCGGCTGGTTTTCATGCCCAGCTTTGCCGAGATCGGCAGGGAGATGTCCTTGATGAGTTTGAGCGGCGGAGCTGGGCCGGCCCCCGTGATGAGCATGACCGGGCGGGCAAACTCGTAAAACTGTTCGGCCGACATGCCCTTGGGGTTCTCCCCCGTCACCGCTTCGATCCGGGCGCGCACCTCGGGATGCCCCATGATTTCACGCGGGACCATGGAGGCGCGCCAATCAAGGGCGGGATCGACTGAATCCAAGGAGGATGGCACGGTATCCGTTTCAGATCCGGCTCTCGGTGCGCCGCATTGGGCGCAAAATCTGTCCGTTTCGCCGAATTTCCGGCCGCACTGCGTACAGAACATGGTCGGGTCCCCACGACTTTTGCCGCAGAGACCCTACCGTAATTATGCGCCCGCGTCAGCGAGGTTCTGGTTCACGAAGTCCCAGTTCACCAGGCTCGTCAGGAAGGTGTCCATATAGTTCGGACGGGAGTTCTGGTAGTCGAGATAGTAGGCGTGTTCCCACACATCCATGGTCAGGAGCGGGGTGGTGCCATCTTCCGTCAGCGGGGTTTCGGCGTTCGGCGTCTTGGTGATGGCCAGCTTGCCATCTTTCAGGACCAGCCAGGCCCAGCCCGAGCCGAACTGCGTGCCGCCAGCCGCCTTGAACGCTTTGACGAACTCGTCATAGCCGCCGAGGTCACGGTCGATCAGTTCTGCAGCCTTGCCGTGCGGCTTGCCGCCGCCGCCGGGTTTCATCGAGTGCCAGTAGAAGGTGTGGTTCCACACCTGTGCGGCATTGTTGAACATGCCGGCTTTAGATGCATCGGCCGCTGCGATTTTGACGATTTCCTCAAGCGACTTGCTTTCGAGGTCCGTGCCCTCGATCAGGCCGTTCAGGTTGGTCACATAGGCCTGATGGTGCTTGCCATAGTGGAAGTTCAGGGTCTGTTCGGAAATGTGTGGCGCCAAAGCATCGCGCCCATAGGGAAGATCGGGAAGTGTGAATGCCATCTGGAATTCCTTTCTTGCAGGTATGTATCTGGTAGATAAGCGCGTCATCCGACATATGGGTTCCATGCCGAATACTACCAACCCCCTTTCCAAAACACAGTGGGCCGCAATCGACAAGCGGGTCCGTAAGGTTGATGAGGACCGCTGGATCTCCAGCCGGTACGCGCCTTCGGCCCAGCGTCAGGCCCTGACAGCCCTCTATGCGCTCGCCTATGAACTGGCCCGGGTGCGGCTCGCCGTCTCTGAAGAGACGCTGGGTCTGATCCGGTTCCAGTGGTGGCGCGAAGCGCTGACTGAGCTGGAAGAGGGAAAAACACCGCGCGAGCATGATGTCTGCCTCGCCATTGCGGAGCAAACGGCGGCTGGTCAGCTGAAGCCCGCTGCGCTGCAAAGGCTGGTCGATGGGTATGAAGCCGCCTTTGTGGCGGAAGACCGCAGCAAGGAGCCGGAAGCCTGGCTCGCCCTCATCGCGGCGAGCATGCTGACATCCCATCATGACTGGGCCGAGGAAATCCGCGATGTCGCGCCGGCCTATGCCGCGCTGCGGCGGTCAGAAACGAAAGCCTTCGGCCCGCATGTGAAGCCCGTCCCGAAATCCATCCGCCCGGCCGTCGCCCATTACCGCCTGCGCAAGCATTACAGCGAAAAAGGCGAACCGGACGCCGTCACCAAACGCCTCAGCATCCTGAAAGCGATCCGGACCGGGCAGGTCTAGGCGCCACCCGTGATCAGCGACGCGCCCAGCGTGCTGGGTGAGACGAAGCCGCCGTCATGGGCGAAGGGCATCGGGTCACCAGATTTCAGGGCGTTCAGGATCGCGGCGAAATCCGTACGGCAGCGGAAGCCGAGATCGCGTTCCATCCGCGCGGCATCATAGACCCGGCCGATGGAGGCGGGGAGTTTCCAGCCTTTTCTGGCGAAGAGGTCAGGTGCTTCCGGGAAATACCTTGCCACCACTCCAGCAGCGTCGGCCTTCAACGCCGCACAATCTTCGCGCGTGAAAGGTGTGGGCGCTGAGGCGATATAGAGGCCGAAGCCGATCTCCACGGCTTTCTCCAGCGCGACGACATGCGCTTCGGCGGCGTCTTCCA
This sequence comes from Hyphomonas adhaerens MHS-3, assembly GCF_000685235.1. Classification (NCBI taxonomy): domain Bacteria; kingdom Pseudomonadati; phylum Pseudomonadota; class Alphaproteobacteria; order Hyphomonadales; family Hyphomonadaceae; genus Hyphomonas; species Hyphomonas adhaerens. The sequence continues at coordinate 398,864 of NZ_ARYH01000003.1, read as the reverse complement.
CCGTCAGACGGCGGTGCAGGAATTCGATGGCTTTCAGGTTCTCTGGTGGCGGGTCGCTGTGGGTGTCGTCGTCTTCCGGGAAGAACCGCGAGGTGCGCAGGATGACGACGCCAAGGCCCGTCTCGCCATGGACCTGGCGGCACAGAGACTCGGCGGCAAGCTTGGTGACGCCATAGATGTTGCGAGGCGCCAGCGGCGCGTAAGTCTCATCCATCCAGACGGCTTCTTCGCTGACCTCGTCGCGCACGGCCTGTGAGATCATCAGGGATGTGGTGGATGTCATCACAAACCGGTCGTGCCCGGCGGCGACGGCGGCCTCCAGCAGGTTCAGTGTGCCGGTGACATTGGTGTCGATAAAGGCGCGGGCCGGGAAGCGGGCGATGTCTGGCTTGTGCAGGGCGCCGGCATGGATCACGGCCTCAATGCCGCGATTGCTGAAGATCTGGTCGATCAGGGCCCGGTCGGCCACGCTTCCGGTCACCTGTGTGTGCGGACCGGGCGCGACGTCCAGCCCGGTAACTTCATGGCCGAGAGCGGCCAGCCGTGGGGCAAGATGGCGGCCCAGCCAGCCAGTGGATCCGGTTAGCAGCAGCCGCATTGCCGCTACTCCGCTGCGACGAGGCTCTGCCCGGCCAGCCACGCATCGATATCGCTTAACGCGCGCGCCGCCTGGGCGCCTTTCTTGGCCCGGCCTTTCGCCTTGCCGCGCAGGCGCTTGCCGTTTTCGTCGGTCTTCGGGAATTCGGCGATATCCGGGAAGAGTCCGAAATTGACGTTCATCGGCTGGAAGGTCTGTTTGCCTTCGAGGTGGCCGCCCGTGATGTGCGTGACGAGCGCGCCGAGCGCCGTTGTCGGCGGCGGCGCGTCCAGCGTACGGCCGAGGCGTTCTGCGGCGGCGAAGCGTCCGGCGAGCAGGCCCATGGCCGCACTCTCGACATAGCCTTCCACGCCGGTGACCTGTCCGGCAAAGCGCAGGCGCGGCATGGATTTCATGCGCAGCTGGGCGTCGAGCAGCTTGGGTGAGTTCAGGAACGTGTTGCGGTGGATGCCGCCGAGGCGCGCGAACTCGGCCTTCTCAAGACCGGGGATCATGCGGAAGATGTCGGTCTGTGCGCCGTATTTCAGCTTGGTCTGGAACCCGACCATGTTCCACAGCGTGCCGAGGGCATTGTCCTGGCGCAGCTGGACGATGGCGTGGGCCTTCACGTCCGGCTGGTGCGGATTGGTCAGGCCAACCGGCTTCATCGGGCCGAAGCGCAGCGTCTCCCGGCCCCGTTCCGCCATGACTTCGATGGGCAGGCAGCCTTCGAAATAGGGCGTGTCCTTTTCCCAGTCGCGGAATTCGGTCTTCTCGCCCGCGATCAGCGCGTCGATGAAGGCGTTATATTGCTCTTCCGTCAGCGGACAGTTGATATAGGCCGCCGTGTCGCCGCCGGGCCCCGGCTTGTCATACCGGCTCTGGCGCCAGGCTTTCGACATGTCGATGCTGTCGAAATAGATGATCGGAGCGATGGCGTCGAAGAAGGCGAGATCATCCTCGCCCGTGTGGGCATGAATTGCCTCGGCCAGCGGAATGGATGTCAGCGGGCCGGTGGCGACGATCACGCTGTCCCAGTCTTCCGGCGGGATGCCGGCAATTTCTTCGCGGACAATGGTCACGTTCGGGTGGGCTTCGAGTTTTGCGGTGACCGCTTCGGCAAACCCCTCCCGGTCGACCGCCAGCGCGCTGCCCGCGGGCACCTGGTGTTCTGCCGCGGTGGAAATGATCACCCCGTTCGCGCGGCGCATCTCTTCGTGAAGCACGCCGACGGCGTTTGCCGTATGATCGTCGGAGCGGAACGAGTTCGAACAGACAAGCTCGGCCAGTTTGTCCGTCTGGTGGGCTTCCGTGCCTTTTACGCCGCGCATTTCGTGCAGGATGACCGGCACGCCGGCATTTGCCGCCTGCCAGGCCGCTTCCGATCCGGCCATGCCGCCGCCGATGATATGGATAGGTTTGATGCTCATGAGCGGGACATGCGCAGGCCGGTCGGTTCCGTCAAGACGGGGTTTGCGGCTGCGCCCGGGAGCGGTATGGCATTCTGCATGGATTCAAATACGTCATCCCCGGCGGCGTCGCCGTCCATTCCGGATCTGATTGGGCAGGCCTGGCGCCTTGCGGCCCAGGCCGCCCTGCCGGGCCTGCCATGGCTGGCCCTGCTGGCGCTGATGGGCGGTTTCTACAAATGGGCGCTGACCACTGGCGCCGGCGGGACGATGCTGGCGCTGGCCGCGCTGGTCGTCTTTTTCCTGGCAGGGGTGCAGGCGTCCCTGATGATCTACCGGGCGATGATTCCGGATGCCAAAGGGGCCTTCATGGCCTTGATGCATATGAACCTCGCCATCTATCTCGCCTTCTTCTTCATTGGTTTTTTTGTCTTTTTCTTTGTCGGCATTTTCGGCGTCGTGATGTTGCAATTGTCCGGTCTGGTGGATCTGGCAGCCGAAGGGGCGGACCAGCAGATTCCGGCTGCGCTGGCGGGCATGATGTCGACGCCCTATGGCTGGGCGCTCTCCATCGTCTATGCCGCCGGGCTTGGCGGACTGGCCTTTCTGGCCTTGCGCCTTTTGATGGCCGGGGCCGCAACGGTCCAGACAGGGCGGGTCATGGTGTTCCGCACCTGGCGCTGGACGAAGGGGGACGTGGTGCGCTTCGGTGCGGCGAGCCTCGCCACGCATGTCCTGCCGTTCCTGGTGGGCTATGTCGTCAACCTCGTCATCGTCAATGCGGCCGGTCAGGGAGAGATTGCCGTGTTTGCGACCGGGGTCAGCGGCCTGTTGCTGCAGGTACCGTTTATCCTGGCGGGCCATGGCCTGGCCGTGGCGGCATTGCGGGCCATGCATCCCCCCGCCAGCGTTGCCTAAGCGCCCGAAACCGGCTTAGTTTCCCGCCTCAGGGGTCAAGCGAGGGATGCAACATGGCAAGCCAGTTCACGTTCGACGGTGCGTTGATGTTCGGGTTCCGCGCGGCATATGTGCGGACCTTCCCCTGGAAATACGCCTTGGCTTTTGCCGGAGTCAGCACGGCGCTGTCGGCCTTGTTTTTCTGGCTGGTGAAAGACACGCTGCTCGGTTTCATTGAGACGGTAGAGCAGCTGGATCAATCCGGGATTGATGATCCGGCTGTGATCTTCGGGGCGATGTCCAACTTGTTCAGCAGCCTGCTGCCAACGGCGATCGTGGGCGGGGGCGCCAGCCTGGTTGTCTGGGCCATGTTCATGACCGCCACCCAGCGGCGGTATATCCGGGATGAGGACTTTTCGATCCGTTTCGGCCCCGACGAGGTGCGGATGATGGGGGCCGGCCTTGTCTGGTTTCTCGCGCTTTCAGTCATTTATGTCCTGCCGCTGCTCGTGATGCTGCCCGCCTTCAGCCTGATCACGGATTTCTATCACGGGGACATCACCGAGGAGCAGCTGGCAATGTCCATGCTGGGCCGTGCTGGTATCGTTTCGGTGTTCTTCCTGCTGACTTTGCCGGTCTATATCTTCTTTGCGACGCGGTTTGCGCCCGTGTTCGCCATGACCCTGAAGGAAGGCAAAATTGCCTTCGGCGATGCATGGATTGCGTCTCGCGGCCGGTTCTGGCCGATCCTCGGGGCGTACCTCATCCTCGCGATCATTGGCGGCATGGCGGTTGGCTTCGTCTCAACCATTCTGGAAATGCTGGTGATGCCCCTTTTCATGAATTCCGCGAGTTTAGTGGACGATTTATCCGGACTGAAAAGCCTGTTTACGCCCGGGGTGGTCGTGGGGCTGCTGATCTACACATTCTTGCGCTACTTCATGTCAGGCTTGCTGATGCACTTTGTGAACGGACCGGCGGCCTTCGCAGCGCGGCATGATCCGCGCGGCAGTGTCGATCAGACGCTCAATCTGGCGGAATTCGATTAAGGCGCAGGCACATGAACACGGTACAATTCAGTTTCGGAAATGCCGTGACCCATTTCACGAAGACCGGGGGACCGGCAGGCTTCCTGTGGAAGTTCGCTCTGGCCTACGCTGTGCTGGCGTGTCTGGTGCAGGCCGTCTCGATCATCCTGCAATGGCCAATCTATGAGGCGTACGTCCAGATGTTTGCCGGCGGCGGGGATCTGGATCGCTATGCTGAAGACCTGAAAAACATTTCCGTCGGCACGTCATTGAGCGGTCTTCTGGTGATGCCGCTCGGTATTCTGCTCTGGGTCGCTTTCGAGGGGGCCAACCAGCGCCGATATATGCGTGGGGAAGGGTTCGGATTGCGGATCAGCGCCGATGAAGGGCGCTTGCTGCTTGTCGGCCTGATCTGGATTGCGCTGTTCATCGGCATGTATATCGGGTTTGCGGTGACCTTGCTGATACCCGTGCTGGCCGGTTTGGCGATTGGATCGGATGGAATCGGTCTGGCGGTGCTGCTCGGCATCGTTCTGATGCTTGGCTATATCCTGCTCGTCCTGTGGCTTTCCGCGCGTCTTTCTGCTGCGGCCGCCCTGACGGTGAGAGACCGGCAGATCCGTTTCTTTGAGTCCTGGCGCGTCACCCGGGGCAAGGGATGGACGATTGTCGGATCGTGGATTGTGCTCGGTCTGATCGCCATCGTGGTGCTGATCCTGTTCTATCTGCTCCTTGCGGCGCTTGGCATTGGCCTGCTGTCAGCGCAGGTGCCCGGCCTGATGGACGGCGACGCGGCAGACGGCGCAATTGTCGGCGCGGTCGCGTCCCCCATGTTCTGGGCGCCGATGCTGGTTGTCGTGCTCGCCTTCAGCGTTGCGCAATCCACGCTGATGCACATTTTCAGTGGGCCGGCCGCTCTTGCCGCGCGCACCGATCCGGAATGGGTCAGTGCGGGCACGATCGGTGAGTTCGACTAGGCGGGAACCCTCTCCACTATTTGGCGGAACTGGCCGCCTTCGTTTTGCGGCCCTTGGCAGGTGTTTTCGCGGGGGCTTTCTTCGCGGCGGGTTGCTTGGCAGCGGGTTTTTTGGCTGCAGGTTTGGCGCCAGTTGGTTTCTTCGCCGTAGCCTTGCTGCTTGTCTTCTTGGCGGCCGCGACCGGTTTCGCCCGCTTGTTGCGCGCCGCACGGCGTTCATCCTGCCGGCGGAAGGTTTCGGCCAGGAAGCGCCCGGTCCAGCTTTCCTTTGAGGCCGCGATATCTTCAGGCGTCCCGGCTGCGATCAGCTGACCGCCCCCGTCGCCGCCTTCCGGACCGATATCCAGCACCCAGTCGGCTGTTTTTACCACATCCAGATTGTGCTCGATCACCAGCACCGTATTGCCGCCATCCACCAGCTCATGCAGCACTTCCAGAAGCTTGCGCACGTCTTCGAAGTGAAGGCCCGTGGTCGGCTCGTCCAGAATGTACAGCGTGCGGCCGGTTGCGCGTTTCGACAGTTCCTTGGCCAGCTTGACGCGTTGCGCCTCGCCGCCGGACAGGGTCGTCGCCTGCTGGCCGACCTTGATGTAGCCGAGGCCAACACGGTTCAGCGTTTCCAGCTTATTGGAGATGGCGGGGACGGCCGAGAAGAATTTCGCCCCGTCTTCCACCGTCATGTCCAGCACATCGGCAATCGACTTGCCTTTGAACTTCACTTCCAGCGTCTCGCGATTGTAGCGCTGGCCCTTGCAGGTTTCGCAGGTGACGTAGACGTCCGGCAGGAAGTGCATTTCGATCTTGATGACACCGTCGCCTTCACAGGCTTCACAGCGGCCGCCTTTGACGTTGAAGCTGAACCGCCCTGGTGCATAGCCGCGCGCCTTGGCTTCTGGCAGGCCGGCATACCAGTCGCGGATCGGGCCGAAGGCGCCGGTATAGGTGGCCGGGTTCGAACGCGGCGTGCGCCCGATCGGGCTCTGGTCGATGTCGATGACCTTGTCGAGGTGTTCGAGGCCCTGAATGCTCTCATAAGGCAGCGGCGGGCTGGAGGCCCCGTTCAGCTTGCGCGCCAGTGCCTTGTAGAGGGTCTCGATGATCAGGGTGGACTTGCCGCCGCCGGACACACCCGTCACGCAGGTAAAGCTGCCCAGCGGGATGGTTGCATTGACATTTTTGAGGTTGTTGCCCGTTGCGCCTTTCAGGGTGACCTTGCGTTTGACCTTCTCCACCGGGCGGCGCTTGGGGATGGCGATTTCCCGCGTGCCGTTCAAATAGTCTGCCGTCAGACTTTCCTTGCATTTCAGGATGTCGGCGGGTGTGCCTTCTGCAATGATTTCTCCGCCATGAACCCCGGCGCGCGGACCCATGTCGATCACATGGTCCGCTGTGAGGATGGCGTCTTCATCGTGCTCCACGACAATGACGGAATTGCCGAGATCGCGCAGGCGTTTCAGCGTTTCCAGCAGGCGTTCATTGTCGCGCTGGTGCAGGCCGATGCTGGGCTCGTCCAGCACATAGAGCACGCCGGTCAGGCCGGAGCCGATCTGGCTCGCCAGCCGGATCCGCTGGCTTTCCCCGCCCGACAATGTGCCGGAAGCGCGCGAGAGGCTGAGATAGTCGAGGCCGACATCGTTCAGGAAGATCAGGCGATCATTGATTTCCTTCAGGATGCGCGACGCGATCTGGTTCTGCTGTTTGGTCAGCGTCTTGTGCGCGACGGCGAACCATTCACCGGCTTCGCGGATCGAGAATTGTCCGGCATCGGAAATATCGAGCCCGGCAATCTTCACGGCCAGCGCTTCGGGTTTCAGGCGTTTTCCACCACATGCCGGGCAGGGCGCAGCCGCCTGGAATTTGCCGATCTCTTCACGCACCCACTGGCTGTCGGTTTCGCGATAGCGGCGTTCCAGGTTCGGGACGACGCCTTCGAACGTCTTCGTCACTTCATAGCGGCGCATGCCGTCATCGTAGACGAAGTCGATCTCTTCCTCGCCCGTGCCGAAAAGGATGACATCCTGCACGGTCTTTGACAGCTTGTTCCACGGGCTTTTGAGGTCAAACCCGTAATGATCCGCCAGGGCCTGTAGTGTCTGGGTCTGATAAGGCGAGGTTGATTTGGCCCAAGGCGCGATGGCGCCATTCATCAGGTCCAGATCCTTGTCCGGCACGACAAGACCGGCATCGATTTTCAGCTGTTGGCCGAGCCCGTCGCAAGTCGGGCAGGCGCCGAACGGGTTGTTGAACGAGAACAGGCGCGGCTCGATTTCCGGAATGGTGAAACCTGAGACCGGGCAGGCGAAATTGGCGCTGAAGGTGACGCGGCGCGGCTCTTTTTCGTCATCCGCCTTGTCGGCAAATTCCGCGATGGTGATGCCGTCTGCGAGGCTGAGCGCCGTTTCGAAGCTTTCGGCAAGGCGCTGTTCCATGCCCTCGCGAACGACAATCCGGTCCACCACGACGTCGATGTCGTGCTTGTATTTCTTGTCCAGCTTGGGGGGGCTTTCGAGTTCGTAGAACTCCCCGTCCACTTTTACGCGCTGGTAGCCATTCTTGAGAAGTTCGGCGAATTCCTTGCGGTATTCCCCCTTCCGGCCACGGACGATCGGCGCCAGCAGGTAAAGGCGTGAGCCTTCCGGCAGGTCCAGCGTACGGTCCACCATCTGGCTGATGGTCTGGCTCTCGATGGGCAGGCCCGTCGCCGGGGAATAGGGGACGCCGACACGCGCCCAGAGAAGGCGCATATAGTCATAGATCTCTGTCACCGTGCCGACGGTGGAGCGCGGATTGCGGCTGGTCGTCTTCTGCTCGATCGAAATGGCGGGCGAGAGACCCTCGATGCTCTCGACATCCGGCTTCTGCATCAGTTCCAGGAACTGGCGCGCATAGGCGGACAGGCTCTCGACATAGCGGCGCTGGCCTTCGGCATAGATCGTGTCGAACGCCAGCGAGGACTTTCCCGACCCCGACAGGCCGGTCATCACCACCAACTCGCCGCGGGGAATGTCCACGTCGATGTTCTTGAGATTGTGTTCCTTGGCGCCGCGAACGCGGATGAAGGGGGACTCGGCCATGATGGAGACTTTCGGGGCGAGGACTTTCGGGCTGTTTGCTCGTTACGTCTGCGAACGGTATTGGGTCTTTGCTAGAGCCAATGTGTGTTGCGAGTCCATAATTACAGCAAGAACAAAAAGAGAACCTCGCTGCGAGAGCAGCTATTTTGCTTCAGGAGGGTAGATCCGCGCGACAGCAAGCCCGCCGAGTTTCCAGCATACGAAAGCAACTGCGGCACCTGCGAGCCCATCGATCATATAGTGCCAGCCCAGGATGAATGAGCCCAACAGTATGGCCACGAAATAAGCGGTGGTGATGGTCCGCCAGACAGGTGTTCGTCCGAACATGAGAACGAAGAGGAAGGCCGTGGCGCAATGCATGCTGGGGAAGGCGGAAATGCCGCCAATGCCAATCCCGTCTTGCTTGAACGTGTCCCAGAGCATGTCCTGCATCCCGGTGTTACGAAGCGCCGGTAGTGAGTGCAGGTGTGTCATCAGGTCGGCGTAGCGAGCCGGGTCTGTGCTGACATGTTCATAAAAACAGGGGCCGGCAGATGAAAAAAACAGGGCGAGCAGGTTGCCGCCGATGAACCAGGTCATCATGAGGGAAAGGCAATATCGCAGTCGCCGGGCCCGTTCGATCCCGGTTGCCACGAAACAGGTGATCCAGCTGCCCACCAGGAGCGCTGCCCAGACATCGTACAGAAAATCGAGCGTGATGATGATCGGCGGGATCTCGTAGACCCACTCAAACAGTTTCCATGGGTCTGTGCCAAAAAAGAGGGATGCGTCCCACGCGGCCAGAGTATCGTCCCACGCAAATGGAACGATCGAGGGAATCCGGGCCTTCACCGTTGAGTAAGAAGACATCATGAGGCCGAAAGAAACCACTCCTGCGAGAACCATGAATGGTGCGGCAGTGAGCGCGTCGCGGTTGCGTGAGTATATCCGCCGCGCCACGACTTTCAGCTCTTCATTGCGGATCTGGGGGAGAAGTGTCAGGAGGCCGATCAACATGACGCCTTCGAAGAACCGCGTCGTGTTACGTACCGTATAGCTGTAATAAGCTGAGGTCGCAGAAGCGGCGGAGCCTTCAGCGCCGTGGATCAAATTTTTCATGATCATCGCCAGCAGCAGCCAAGCGGTCAGGCCTGCGAAAACAACTGCCATCAACCGAAAATCCAGGCGCACCGGAATCATGCGGTCCGCAAGGAACCGGGATTTAACGCTGGCGGTCAGGCTGCGGTTTGTCATCGCTCCGCTATAGTTGAATTCGCTTAAGAAGCGGTTTGGCTCTTCCCCGAAATGTTGAACTTTCGGACTTCCCCTGTTTGCTTTTCCACTGCAGGCGGGGCGGCCATGGTCCGGTTGCTGCAGGAGCAGATCGCTGAGCGGCGGCAGCTAATAGAACAAAACAGAAACATTCTCTTGACGCAGCAATCCTTTGTGAATACCGCTGAACTCGTCAGCGACAGCCGGAGCCGTCGGCGATATGGTGGCAACTTGATTCGGAAGCAGAATGATCGGAGCGAAGTCATGGCAGGATCGGTAAACAAGGTCATCCTCGTAGGAAATGTCGGGCAGGACCCTGAGGTTCGCCAGTTCCAGAACGGTGGACAGGTCGCCAGCTTCTCGCTCGCAACGTCCGAAACCTGGAAAGACAAGAACACCGGGGAACGCCGCGAGAAGACCGAGTGGCACCGTATTGCCGTGTTCAGCGAAGGCCTTGTCCGCGTGGTTCAGAACTATGTGAAAAAGGGCTCGAAACTGTACATCGAAGGCCAGCTTGAGACCCGCAAATGGCAGGACAAGGAAGGCCAGGACCGGTACACGACCGAGGTTGTTCTGCGCGGTTTCAATTCCACGCTGACCATGCTCGACAGTCGCGGCGAAGGCGGTGGTCGGTCTGCCGGCGGTGATTTCGGTGGCTATTCGCAAGGGGGCGGCGGTGCCCGCCAGATGAGCGGTCCGCAGGAAAGCTTCGCCAGCCACGATCTCGACGACGAGATCCCGTTCTAGGGACCGCCTGCAATGGTCGGAGCCTTGCTCAGGCCTTTTCTGGTTCTGGGGGGCTTCCTGCTCGCCGCTTGCGCGTCGCAGGTGTCTGGAAACCCTCCGCAGAACGTTGAATCCTCTCTGGAAATGTCAGGCGTGGACCCTTCGCGGTCTGCCCTGTTGATCGTGCGGCTGGAAGACGGAGCGACCTGGTCCAGCGGCGGCGCCCGGGTCGATGAGCGCTTTGTGGCCGCGTCCACATCGAAGATCCCGCATACGCTGATCGCCATTGAAACCGGGGCGGTTTCCGGCCCGGACGAATGGTTTGAATGGGACGGACAGGCGCGATTTCTGCCGGCCTGGAACAGGAGCCAGACACTGGCGGACGCGTTCCGCCATTCGACCGTTTGGATCTACCAGGCGATCACACCGCGCATCGGCAGCGAAGCCTTGCATGGCTGGCTGGCGGCGTTTGGCTATGGCAATGCCGACACAGGCACGCCGGAAGACGTCACGACCTATTGGCTCAAAGGCCCGCTCAGCATTTCCGTACGTGAGCAGGTCGCCTTTCTGACGCGCCTTGTGCGGCATGACCTGCCCCTTTCGGCGCAGACCTATGACCTTGCCGTTCCGGTCATGCTGGCGGAAACGGGCCAGGACTGGCGCCTCTATGCCAAAACCGGCTGGTACAGCAGTGATGAAGCGCAGGACATTGGCTGGTATGTCGGCTGGCTGGAGCAGGGCGGCGGGGCCGCGCCGGGGACCTATGTCTTCGCCTTCGACATGGATATCGAGACCCCGGAAACGGACATTCCAAGGCGTCCGGCGGCCGTCCGTCAGGCGCTTGTGGATATCGGGGCGCTGCCCGCGCCCTGAGCCTTGTTGTAAAAACGTTTTTTTACCCCGAAATCGCTGCAATTTTCGGGGCTTTCAGGTTTGTTTTGGCGCCTCGAAATGCTAGACAAATAGAAAGATTCTGATGCGCGATTCCCGCGCGCCCTCTGCAGCAGACACGAGTTTCTCATGAGTGACCAGACGACCCCTCCGGAAGACCCGGAAACCCCCGAAAATGGCGGTGGGGGCGGCGCCGGCCTGCCGGACGGGATTGAAGCCATTTCCATCGAATCCGAGCTGAGAAGCTCTTATCTCGACTATGCGATGAGCGTTATCGTCAGCCGGGCGCTGCCGGACGTGCGCGACGGCCTGAAACCGGTGCACCGGCGTATCCTGTATGCGATGCAGGTCAACGGCAACACGCCGGACAAGCCGTACAAGAAATCGGCCAATATCGTCGGCGCCGTGATGGGTAACTTCCACCCGCACGGCGACAGCGCGATCTATGACGCGCTCGTGCGGATGGCGCAGCCTTTCTCCATGGGGCTGCCCCTGGTCGACGGCCAGGGCAATTTCGGCTCGATCGACAACGATCCGCCGGCCGCCATGCGTTACACCGAATCCCGGATGATGAAGGCGGCGACGCATCTGCTGGCCGACATCGAAAAGGATACGGTCGACTTCCAGGACACCTATGACGGCTCACAACAGGAGCCGATCGTTCTGCCGGCGCAGTTCCCGAACCTCCTCGTCAATGGCGGCGGCGGTATCGCGGTTGGCATGGCAACGAACATTCCGCCGCACAATCTGGGCGAGATCATCGATGCCACCATCGAAGTGATCGACAATCCCGAAGTGGATGACGACGCCCTGTGCGAAATCGTGCCAGGTCCGGATTTTCCGACCGGCGGCCTCATCATGGGCATGTCCGGGTCCCGCAAGGCTCTGCTGACGGGGCGCGGCAGTGTGATCGTCCGGGCGAAGACGGATATCGAGGAAGCCCGCAACGGGCGCCAGGCCATCATCGTCACCGAGATTCCCTATCAGGTGAACAAGGCCGCGATGATCACCAAGATCGCCGAGCTGGTGCGCGAAAAGCGCGTTGAAGGCATTGCAGACCTGCGAGACGAATCCGACCGTCACGGCATTCGCGTCGTGATCGAGGTGAAGAAGGATGCCAGCGCCGAAGTGGTGCTGAACCAGCTTTACCGCTTCAGCCAGATGCAGAACTCGTTCCCGGTGAACATGCTGGCGCTGAATGGCGGCCGGCCGGAGCTGATGAACCTGCGCAAGGTGCTCGATTGCTTCATTGCCTTCCGTCAGGACGTCGTTGTCCGCCGGACCAAGCATGACCTGAACAAGGCCCGCGACCGTGCCCACGTCCTCGTCGGTCTCGCCATGGCCGTGGCCAATATCGACGAAGTCATCCGTATCATCCGGCATTCGCCTGATCCGAACACGGCGCGCGAACAGCTGCTTGCCAAGGCGTGGCCTGTCATGGACATGGGGCCGTTGCTGGACCTCATCGCCGACCGGCGCACGCGCAAGGGCGAAGGCGATACGATCTACCTGTCGGACGAGCAGGCCCGCGCCATTCTCGCGCTCCAGCTGTCGCGTCTTACCGGCCTCGGCCGGGACGAAATCGGCAATGAAGCCAAGGGCTTGTCCGAAAAGATTGCCGACTATCTCGACATTCTCCGGTCCCGTCCGCGCATCCGCGATATCATCAAGGGTGAACTGGCGTCCGTGAAAGAAAAATTCGCCGTGCCACGCCGTTCCGAATTCACGGCCGGCGGGATCGACATGGAAGACGAGGACCTGATCGAGGTCGAAGACATGGTCGTCACCGTCACCCATGGCGGCTATGTGAAGCGGACCCCGCTGTCGACCTACCGGACCCAGCATCGCGGCGGCAAGGGCCGTTCCGGCGTATCGATGAAGGAAGACGATTTCGTCGTCCAGCTCTTCTCGGCAACGACGCATACGGAAATGCTGTTCTTCTCCTCGGCCGGCATGGTCTACAAGGAGAAGGTGTGGCGCCTGCCTGTCGGCGGGCCGAACTCGCGCGGCAAGGCGCTGGTCAACATCTTCCCGCTGGCTGCCGACGAACGGATCGAAAGCGTCATGCCGCTGCCGGACGACGAAGAGTCCCGCAACGAACTGGATGTGATGTTCGCCACCAAGACGGGCAATGTCCGCCGGAACAAACTGTCCGACTTCATCCGCGTCAATCGGAATGGCAAGATTGCCATGAAGCTGGAAGAAGATGCGGATGATGGCATCGTCAGTGTGAAGATCTGTTCCGAGAAGGATGATATCCTTCTGACCACGGCGCTGGGCCAGTGTATCCGCTTCCAGGTTACCGATGTGCGTGTCTTTGCCGGCCGCAACTCGACCGGCGTGCGCGGCATCCGGCTGGGCGAGGGGGACGAGGTCATTTCCATGGGCATCCTGCGCCATATGGATGTCACGTCCGAAGAGGCCCGGGCCTATCTCAAACACGCTGCGGCCATGCGCCGTGCCGCGACAGGCGAGGAAGAGGAGGTCTCTGACGATGATGAGGAGGCCGTTGAAGAAGCGTCCCTCTCCACCGAACGCCTGGCTGAGCTCGGCGCCGCAGAGGAATTTGTCCTCACCATCGCTGACGACGGCATGGGCAAACGGTCCTCGGCTTATGACTACCGTGTCACGGGCCGCGGCGGCAAAGGCCTTGTCGCCCAGAACATCTGGGGCCGGGACAAGAAAAAGGGGCCGGTCAAGCAAGTGGCCCAGTCCTTCCCGGTCGACGATGGCGACCAGGTCATGCTGGTCACCGATGCGGGCCAGCTGATCCGTACGCCGGTCGAGCAGATCCGGATTGCAGGCCGCTCGACAGGCGGTGTCTGGGTGCTCCGCACGGCAGAAGGCGAGCGCGTTGTTTCGGTTGCCCGCCTTGTGGAAGACGCTGAAACCGCTATGGAAGAGGACGGCGGCGCTGAGTAAGCGCCGCTGTTTGCACGTTTAACAGGGCCGGGGAGGGCCGCCATGCACCGCGTTGGATTGTATCCGGGAACATTTGACCCCCCGACCATCGGCCATGTCGATATCATCAACCGGGCCCGGAAACTGGTGGACACGCTGATCATCGGCGTTGCCATCAATGAAGCCAAGAAGCCGTTGTTTTCCTTGGAAGAACGCGTCTCCATGGTGCAGTCGGAATGCGAGAAGCTGAACGGGCCGGGGCTGGCGGATATCAAGGTCATGCCGATGCATGGCCTGCTTATGAAATTCGCTGAAGCCTGCGGCGCGCAGATCATCGTGCGCGGCCTGCGGGCGGTTCAGGACTTCGAATACGAATTCCAGATGACGGCGATGAACGAACAGCTCAATCCCGATATCGAAACCGTGTTCCTGATGGCCGATGTGCGGCATCAGGCCGTCGCGTCCCGTCTGGTCAAGGAAATCGCCAGTCTTGGCGGCGATATCACGCCTTTCCTGACGCCGGATGTGAAGCGCGCCTTGATGGAAAAATACGGGAAGTGATCCTGCGCGGCAGTTCTACTGCCTCAGACCGTTGAATCCTGACATGTGATGCCTGACATTGGTAAACACATGGCGCCGCAGTGCGCCCGGATGGAGACGTTGCGTACCATGAAACTGGCCCCCCTGAATTTTGCGCCCCTGAGATTTGCGTCCATGGCCCTCGCGGCCTCCGCCATTGCGCTGTCGTTCGCGGCGGTTGCCCAGGAAGCGACTGAACCGGCGGCCCCGTCTGAAATCACCGCGGCCGAAGCCAAGGCGGACCCGGCCAATTGGCGGCATGTGGATCCGGAAAACCTCTTCATCTTCGACACAAACAAGGGCCGCATCCTGATCGAGGCCTTCCCCGAAATCGCGCCGAAACACTATAAGCAGTTTTCCACCATCATCCGCTCCGGCGACTATGATGGCACGGGTTTTCACCGCGTGATCAACGACTTCATGGCGCAGGGCGGAGACATCTTCGCCCTGAAGGGCCGCGATTCCGGCCTGCCGAATGTCGAAGGCGAGTTCACCTTCCGCCGTGATCCGGCAGAGATGCCGCTGGAAGCCACCATCGGTCCGGAAGACACGGCAAAGTTCGGTTATATCAAGGGCTTCCCGATCGGGACGCAGGCGAGTTTCTTCGCGGAAATGTCGGTCGACGGCATGGTCGAGAGCTATATCCCGCACTGCAAGGGCATGGTTTCCACCGCCCGCACGGATGATCCGAACTCTGCCAATTCGCAATTCTTCCTGATGCGCGGCCAGGCAGAACATCTTGACCGCAAATATACCGCCTGGGGCCGCGTGGTCGTGGGGGAAGATGTCGTTATGTCCATCAAGCATGGCTCGGACGCCCGCGACGGCCATGTCGACAATCCCGACATCCTGACATCGGCGAAGGTTGCAGCCGACTTGCCGGAGGGCGAGCGTCCGGAGGTCTGGGTAGAGCGGACGGATGGGCCGCTGTTCCGGGCCAGTGTGGCCGACAAGGACGACATTGATGTCTGTTCGCTGCCGTCCGTGCCGGCGGTTGTCAGCGAGTAAGGCCTGCATAGGTCTTGTTGCGCGGCGTGCCGCTTTCTGCGAGACGGGCGCCCCATGGATCTGAGCCAATTTCAGTTTGACCTGCCTGAACGGCTGATTGCGCTGCGCCCGGTGGAGCCGCAGGATTCTGCGCGCCTGCTGGTCGTGCACGGGGACGGGCGGCTGGAAGGTGCCAGTGTGCGGGACCTGCCGCGCTATCTGAATGCCGGCGATGTGCTGGTCTTCAACGATACGCGGGTGTTGCCTGCGGCCCTGAAAGGAGTGCGCCCGGCGCGTGACGAGATCGGGCAGGACGTTGCCTGCGATGTGAATCTGACCGAGCGGATCGACGCCGCCAACTGGCGCGCGCTGGCCCGGCCGGGCAGGCGGCTGAAGGATGGCGACACGATCGTCTTCGCGGAAGGCTTCACGGCAGAGATCACCGGCCACCATGACGGCGGCGAGATCGGCCTGCGCTTCTCCCTTTCGGGCGAGGACCTGACGGCGGCGCTCGATCGGCACGGTGCCATGCCGCTGCCGCCCTATATCGCGCGCCGCCGCCCGGCCGATGCGAAAGACCGCGAGACCTATCAGACTGAATTTGCGGGCGAAGATGCGGCCTCGGTCGCGGCGCCGACAGCCGGTCTGCATTTTACGCCGCGCCTCCTGTCAGAGTGTGACGCAGCCGGGCTCGTGCGCGAGACCGTGCGCCTGCATGTCGGCCTCGGCACGTTCAAGCCGCTGGAAGAGAAACAGCTGGAAGAGAACCGGCTGCACCAGGAATGGCGCCGCCTGACGCCGGAGACGGCGGCCCGATTGAATGCCGCGCGGGCTGGCGGGGGCAGGATCGTGCCGGTAGGCACCACGGCCATGCGGACGCTCGAAAGCTGTGTGGATACGGACGGTATGTTGCATCCGGCCACCGGCCCCACCGACATCTTCCTGAAGCCGGGCGATGCCGTGCGGGGCACCGATGCGCTGGTGACGAACTTCCACCTGCCGGGCTCCAGCCTGTTCATGCTGGTCTCGGCCCTGATGGGAACAGAGATCATGCGCGCGGCCTATGCCCACGCCATCGCGAACGAGTACCGCTTCTATTCCTACGGCGACGCCTGCCTGCTACTTCCCTAATTGGGTTGCGACATCCGGGCGCAGTTCCGTCATTTCACGGATGGCCTTGGCCGCCGTGATACGGGCGAGATGGCGGCCCTTTTCGTCGCGCCAGTCGGCCTCGACGAGGCCGGTTGTCCGGCCGCGGCTGACAAGGCGGCCTTCGATTGTGATGATGCCATGCGGCACCGGGCGCAGGATGCGAGTCTGCAGCTCCATCGTGGTGAACCATTCGCCGTCTTCCAGCGCGCTGGCCATCGTCATGGAGACGATATGATCGGAGAGGCCCGCGACCCAGCCGCCGAAAACGCGGCCATCATTGATGTCCCGGTCACCTTCATTCGGCCACTCATAAAGCGTGCGGCCATAGCTGACCTCTTTCAGCCACAGGTCCGGCCGGATGCCGAGATTGCGGATGCCCGGGGGCAGCTCCCATTCGCCGCTTTTCAGCCGGTCGAAAAAGGCTTGCTGCTGCTTTGAAAGTTCGGTCCGGCTCATGCGAGGCGCGCTCCATTGGGGACGGGTTTGTCAGGGGAAAACATGACGATGGCGCCGTCGGTATCGGCAAAGCCGAGCGTCAGCACTTCGGACATGAATTTGCCGATCTGGCGCGGCGGGAAATTGACCACGGCGGCGACCTGCTTGCCGACCAATTCGTCCGGCGAATAGTGCACCGTCACCTGGGCGGAACTCTTCTTCACGCCGACGCCCGGTCCGAAATCAATCCGCATGCGAATGGCAGGCTTGCGCGCACCTTCCAGCGGCGCGGCCTCCAGCACGGTGCCCACGCGGATGTCCACTTTGCGGAAGTCGTCAAAAGTGATTTCGTCTGCCGGGGCGTTTTCCGGTGTATCGATCAGATGCATCAGGTAGACGTGGCCCCGCCATCGACCACCAGCATCTGGCCGGTCATGTAGGCCCCGGCTTTCGAGGCAAGATAGACGGCGGCGCCGGCAATCTCTTCCGGTTCGCCGATCCGCTTCAGCGGCGTGCCGGCCAGGCTGCGCTTCAGCGTGTCCGGGTTGTCCCACAGCGCCTTGGCGAAGTCGGTCTTGATCAGGCCCGGCGCGATGCAGTTCACGCGGATATTGTCGACGCCGAATTCCGTGGCGAGGTTGCGGGCCAGCTGGAAGTCTGCCGCCTTGGAAATGTTGTAGGCCCCGATCACCGGCGAGCCGCGCAGGCCACCGATCGACGAGACGATGATCACCGCGCCGTCCTTGCGCTCGCGCATCTGCGGGGCGCACATCTGGATCAGCCAGTTGTTGGAGATGATGTTGTTCTGCAGGATCTTGGCGAAGGCGTCGTCCTCAATCCCGCTCATCGGGCCGTAATAGGGGTTCGAGGCCGCGTTGCAGACGCAGATGTCGATCTTGCCGAACGCCTTGTTGGTGGCGTCCACCATGGCCTGCAGGTCTTCCTTGGACGAGATGTTGGCCGGAACGGCGATGGCGGTCCCGTCACCGTGCTTCTCATTGATCGCATTGGCCACTTCCTGGCACGGGCCGGGCTTGCGGGACGAGATGGTCACTTTGGCGCCGGCGTCTGCCATGGCTTCAGCGATGGCCTTGCCGATTCCCCGGGAAGATCCGGTGATGACGGCGACTTTGCCGGTTAGGTCGAACAAGCTCATGGCGGGGCTCCCTGCGTGTTTTATATCGACGCACAAGCTAAGCCCTCCGGCGGGGCGCCGCTAGGGGGTCCCAAGGGAAAGCAACACGTTGCGCCGGGCTCAGATGCCCCAGACCTGGCAGAGGATTTCGACCAGCATCTCGGTCCGCTTGCGCACCACGTCGGCGGTCCAGGCATCCTGGTCCTGCAGGTCGCGGGTCAGGGCGAAGTCCATACCGCCGCCGCCATTGAAGTAGACTTCCTTCTTGGCGCGAAAATCCTGCCGGTCGGCCTTCTGGTTCACCTTGTGGGTCAACAGCACGAAATTGCCGAGCGTATCGCATTGCTCGCGCCGCTTGGCGGGGTCAGGCCAGACGGTCAGCCAGTGGCTGTCCTCATGGATGTTGCGCGGCAGCACGTGTTCCACGGTAGCATCGGATTCCGGCGGGATGGTCACGCCGTCTTCGAGGGCTGCGTTCAGCCGCAGCGCCATGGCACGCCGCTGAGCGAATGTCGCAAACCGGCCCAGCATCCGCTCCCGGGCCTTTTTTGAGTCAGAGCGGTCTACCGCCAACGGCCCGTTCTTGGCGAACAGGGTCCGGTCATTGGTGATGGCTTCCATCACCTTGTTGAAGCGTTTGTTCCGCTGGTCGCGGTCGGTGACCACGAGCATGATGACGAAAGCCAGGCGCTCGAGCCGGGTGAAGAAGTCCGGCGCCTGCGGGTCATCCACACCACGCTCGACAAGGAATTTGAGGGCCGGGGCCCGCCAGCTGCTCTGGTCCAGCGCGCGCATCTGGTTCAGCTTGTCGCTGACGACTCTCGCGTTCGGCCCGTCCTGCACGTCGCCCGTGGTGATCAGCCGGTACGCCTCGACATAGCGCGGCAGCACTTCTTCGAGGAATTTGCGCGGATCCACCTTGGACAGGACGGCCTTCGGGAAGGCCGAAATCAGTTCGCCGCGGCCCGACTTGTCATAGATGGAGCGGATCTGGCGCAGCAGGTCGTCAAAGGCCGATCCG
Source organism: Hyphomonas adhaerens MHS-3 (assembly GCF_000685235.1). Classification (NCBI taxonomy): domain Bacteria; kingdom Pseudomonadati; phylum Pseudomonadota; class Alphaproteobacteria; order Hyphomonadales; family Hyphomonadaceae; genus Hyphomonas; species Hyphomonas adhaerens. The sequence continues at coordinate 379,825 of NZ_ARYH01000003.1, read as the reverse complement.
CCGAGGGCGGCCTCATGTTCCGACCAGCGCTCGGCATAGGCGCTGGCTTCCTTGTCTGTGAAGCGGGCGCGCTGGAACAGCTCTGTCTTGATGATGTCGTGCGCGTCCGGCTCCTTGCCGCGCGTGTTGAGCACGCGGAAGACCTTGAAACCCTGTTCCTTTTCACCCACGACAACTCTCACCAGCGCACAGCGGTTCATGACCATATCGGCGAGTTCGCGCCGGTCCTTCTCGTCCATGCCGCTGAGCCGCTTCATGAACGCCGCCGCGTTGCGCACCATGCGTTGCTGACTTTCGCTTTCGCCCGGTTCCTTGTCCAGGTTCCGCGTCGCGCCCGGCGTCTGGATGGCGTCGCGGAAGAAGGGGCCGTCCATATGGTTCAGCGTCAGCCGCCAGTTGGCGCCTTCGCCCAGCATCGGGCGGGCGTCGTCGGCGATCAGGGCGTGCAGCATCGCGGCGCGGGCCTTGTCAGGTTCGAGGTCCCGCAGCACCGCGAGCAGGATGGTCAGCGTCGTCAGTCTTTGCTGGCCGTCGACAATCTCCAGCACGCCATTTTCGGCGCCGTGGATCAGGACGATCGCCCCGACGAAGTGCGGTGTGCCCGTTTCCACCGAATCGATGAGGTCGCCGAGCAGCTCATTGGCTTCGCGGGCTTCCCAGGAATAGCTGCGCTGGTAGGGCGGCATCTGGAGCTGCTCGCCCGGCGCAAAAATCACTCTCACCGAGCTTTCCTGCGCCCTGACGCCGAGGTCGATTCCCTGATCCATGCCGTTGTCCATTCTGGAGCCCCCGTGTCTGTCTTCTGACTAGCTCTTGCCAACCCACGTCACAACGCGAGATGAACCGCGTGAAGTGTGTTTCTGGCTGAAGTGTGACGAGAGGGTAACGATATGCATTTGATCAGGTTCCGGTATGAAAACTCCATTCGATATGGAATACTTTCTGCGCAGTCCGTAACCCCCATTCGGGGGAGCGATCTGTCTGAAGCGCTGTCCGGCGAACCGGATGGGGCGCCTGTCCCCCTTTCCGGTATCGAAATTCTGTCACCTGTCGCGCGGCCCGGGAAAATTCTCGGCATCGGCGTGAACTATGCCGCGCATGCCGCGGAAAGCGTCAGCTTCATCGACACGAAAAAACCGGAAGTCCAGAAATGGTTCAACAAGCAGGTGACCTCGATCAATGATCCGTATGCTGACGTAGACCTTCCGAAGGTTTCCGGACAGCTTGATTATGAAGGGGAATTGGTCGTTGTGATCGGCAAGCGCGGGCGCCATGTGCCGCGCGAGCGGGCGTTCGAAATCATCGCGGGCGTCACCATCGGCTGTGACTATTCGGTGCGTGACTGGCAACGTGCCAGCCAGACCATGATCATGGGCAAGGGGTTCGATACGCACGCGCCTGTCGGACCGGCCATCGTGACGCTGGATGAAATCGACGATCTTTCCGCCCTGGAAGTCCGGACCTTCGTAAATGGTGAGCAGCGCCAATCCGGCCATGTCAGAGACATGGTCCACGACATTCCTTCGCAGATTGCCCATCTTACGGCGGCGTTTACGCTGGAGCCGGGCGACCTGATCTTCACCGGCACGCCCGCGGGTGTGGGCGCAGGTTTCGATCCGCCGAAATGGCTGAAGGCCGGGGACCGGGTCCGGGTCGAGATCGACGCGCTGGGTTACATCGAGCAACAAATCGTGACAGAGCCGGGGGCCACAGTGATCGGCTGATCCGGGAGGTTTCGCCGTGCCGCGCGCCAGCGTTCTCGCAATCCTTGTTTCGATATTTCTGGCGGCGTGCAGCGGCGGGCAGGGCGCGAGCCGTCAGGTTTCGCCCGATGATGTGCGGAGCGCAGATTTCGCCCTGCTGCCGTGCGCCGCTTCCTCAGAGGATGCGCCGTGCCTTCTGGTTGTCGCTGGCGGCAAGCGGGTCCTGTTCGGCACGCCATCCGGCCTCCGCAAGTCGATGCCGGGCGACACATTGGCCAGCCTTGATGCCGTTCTGTTGTTCTCGCTGCAGGGGCCAGATCTCGAAGGGCTGGATGAAGTGCGCAATGCAGGCTGGACGGCCGGACGCGAGGGACCTCTGGCGGTTGGCGGGCCCTCCGGAACGCGGGAAGTCATCGCGGCGCTGAACAAGGCGTATGAACTGTCGGATGCGCAGATCTTTGTCGAAACATCGCCGAAAGGCGGCTTCGGCGCAGCGCTGCTGGGCGTGCTGCCCGGTGAAGGCGACGCAAAAACCGATGTGTTCAATACCGGCGACCTTGTTGTCACCAAGATCGAAGCCTCGGACGGGCGGGCCGGGTATTGGGTAGACTATGGCGGCGAGCGGGCCGTGCTGCAGCCTTGCGGCATGACCCTCGCCGTCAAATTCAACGAATTGGATGCGTTTACCCTGGCCTGCGGCGAGGAGGCCCCGAACGCATGGCCGCTTCAGGACGTCCAGTATCTGGTGCAGGGCGCCAGTGCGGCGCCGTGATCAACGGCCCGGTATCAAAGGTGCGGTCGCGAGAAATTTTGGGAGCCGGATAAAGGACCGGGGCGCACATTTCTGCGCGCCCCGAGTCTCCCCCGAGACAGCCCCCGCTCCGGCCAATAAGATGGCCGCGGACCGGCGGTGCCGGGTCTGTATCTTCTGGCTATCGGTCGCGTGCCGGGCTGTCCAGTTACGGATTGTATCCGTTTGTGACACGGGCGGTGCATGTGACCTTGCCGCAACAATGAGCGGCGGGATTGCCGGACCACCCAAATTGGGCCACATCCAAGCAATTCGTTAACTTCTGAGGCTTATCTGTTAAGATTGACGAATAGTTTCGGGTGCTGAGCTAATGACGTTTCTTTTGTTCCTGCTGTACATGGCAGCCGGCGGCGCAGCTGGATACGCCAGCGCCACCATGCTGCAGCTCGGCCTGCCGCTCTCTGTGGGCGCAGGCGTCCTGACGACAGCAGTTCTCAGCCAGATTCACGTCCTGGTCTCCAATGGCAGCTCGAAGCGCGAAATTGATGCGCGCATGCAGGCCATCGAGAAAGAGAACCGCGACGCCGAACGCCGGATGGACGTCGTCGAGGCCCGCACCGATGTGGTCGAGGAAACCGTCAAGCACGAGCTGACCGAACGGCGCGATGCGCTCGTCTCCGAGATGAAGCAGCTGGAAGGCCTGATCGACCGGTTGTCGCACAGTTTCGAAACCCGGCTTGCCGAAACCTCCAGCGCCAAGATTGTCGCCCCGCAGGAAGACGCAATTCTCCGCGATGTCCGCGACGCGCTGAAGGATGGCCGTGTCGACCTTCACCTGCAGCCCATCGTTTCGCTGCCGCAGCGCCGCGTCTCCTTCTATGAAGGGTTCACCCGCCTGCGCCGTCCGGACGGGTCGCTGATCCTGCCGGCGGAGTTCCTCGATGCGGGCCGCCGCGCAAACCTGATGGGCCAGATCGACAATTTCACCCTGTTCCGCTGCGTGCAGATCGTGCGCCGCCTGGCAGAGCGCGATCGCCGCGTCGGTGTCTTCTGCAACATCGCGGCAAGCTCCCTGGAAGATTCGACCTTCTTCCCGTTCTTCCTTGAATTCATGACCGAAAACCGGGACCTCTCCGGCGCGGTCATCTTCGAGATCCGGGCCGACCGGTTCGAGACGCGCTCGCGCACGATGCGGGACAATATGGACAAGCTGACAGAGCTTGGCTTCCGCTTCTCCATCGACCATGCCCCGGACCTCGGCCTCGACCTGCCGCGCCTGCAGTCGGCGGGGGTACGCTTCGTGAAAATGAATGGCGCCGCCCTGATCGACCAGCTGCGCGATCCGGCGGGCCCGCGTCCGGTTTCCTCGATCAATCGCCGCGTCGATGGCGAGGAAGTCTCCGCCGTGTTCTCGCGCTATGGCATCACTATGGTGGCCGAGAAAATGGAAGACGAGGCCAGCGTCGTCGAAATCCTCGAATACGAAATTCCCTATGGCCAGGGCCATGTCTTCGGCGCGCCGCGCCCCATCAAGGCCTCGCTGATGCAGGAAACCGCCCCGCCGCGGGAGATGGTCCAGCGCATGACCAATTTCGGCTGAGCCTCCTTTTTCCAGAAGGCCGCGTCCTTCAAATCGCCCCAATCCCGGTATTCCCTGTCCTCCGCACTCAAGCGGAGGATTGCCCATGCGCGCGCTCATCCTGGCTCTCGCACTCTGGCCCGCCGGGCACGCTCTGGCCGAGGTGCAGCAGGTCGTCGCCAGCCTTCTAGGCGAGACGGAGTTCGAGGCACCCGAAGCACTCCAGAACTTGGCTGAGGGCCCGGTCTGGCTGGATCTCACCATTGCGCCGCCGCTTGATCCGTCCTTGCAGCGGGAAGACGGCTCATGGTCCGGTATGGTCTGCGATCATCATGGCGAAGTCAGCGCAAAGTCGGTCTCAATCACGACCGGATCCAATCATTTGCTGCTGAATGTCCGCCCCGGGTCGCCTGACCGGCACGCGGCCAATCTCGTCTCGTGCGACTACGCCCCGCAATATTCGGACGGCGATGATCCCGGCCATGTGACTCGCGTGAAAGGCTGTTACTACGCCAACGCGACCTCGATCCCGACCGCTGTGCAGTGGATCCTGAACCCATTGCCGGCCAGCGACTGCAAGTCCGGCGATTGACCGCGGCGCCTGCGCAGCCTACCTCGCCGCCCATGACCGCACTGCAATTCCCGCAAGGGCTCTCCGAAATCGCCAGCCGCTACGACACGATCCTGTGTGACGTCTGGGGCGTGATCCACAATGGCCGCAGCGCATTCAAGGATGCGTGCGACGCGCTGGTCCGCTTCCGCGAAGACGGCGGCCATGTGTGCCTGATCACCAATGCGCCCGTGCCGAAGGCGCAGGTGATACGCCTGTTCGCGCCGCTGGGCGTACCGGAGGCCGCGTTCGACGACTGCGTCTCCTCGGGCGATGCGACGCGGGCGGAACTGGCCCGGTTCCAGGGCAAGGCCGTCTGGCGCCTTGGCGCCGATGGCGGCTGGGAACATGACCGTCACCTCTATGAAGGGCTGGACCTGAATTTCACTGACGCCGACGACGCCGACATGCTGCTCTGCATCGGCCTGCGCGACCATGTCGGCGAGCACCCGGAAGACTACCGCGAAGAACTGAAAGCCGGCGTGACGCGCAGCATTCCCATGATCTGCGCCAATCCGGACAAGCAGGTTCGCGTGGGCGGACAACTCTATTGGTGCGCCGGTGCACTGGCGGACGTGTACGAAGACCTGGGCGGCAAGGTGATCTATTCCGGCAAGCCCTATCCGCCGATCTATCAGCTTGCGCTCGAGCGGATCGAAGCCCTGACGGATGGCAAGCCGGCCGACAGGTCCCGCATCCTCTGCATTGGCGACAGCCCGGGCACCGATGTCCGCGGCGCGAGCGTGCAAGGCTTTGACAGCCTGTATGTCGGCACCGGCATCAAGGAGCATGGCGAGCAGTTCGAAGAGGAAGTCATCGAGCTGCTGGCCGCATATGGAGAGCAGGCGACCTGGGCCATGTCGGGCTTAAGGTGGTGACGCGCCGCTTTTAGGCGTGTAACGAAGCCCGTCGAAAGAATCGGAGTATCCCCGGCATGACTGAATTTACCGGCTTCAAATATGAAGACCTTGAAATCGGGCAGGCGCACGAGACCGTGCACGAAATCACTGCGGACGACATCCAGCGCTTTGCGGAAGTCTCGGGCGATTTCAACCCGCTGCATATGTCCGACGAATACGCCGCCACGACCATGTTCGAAAAGCGCATCGCCCATGGCGCGCTGACGGCGAGCTACATCTCCGGCATTCTTGGCAATAATTTGCCTGGGCCGGGTGCCATTTTCGTGGGGCTCAACATGCGGTTCCGCCGCCCGGTCTATATCGGGGATACGGTCACCGCCCGGGCGACCGTTGCCGAGAAGATTGACCGCGGCAACCGCATCGTTCTCAAGATCGAATGTATTGTGGACGGCAAGCGTGTCATTACCGGTGATGCCGAAGTGGTCGCGCCGAGCCGGGAGGCCTGATTGGCCGTTTATGCCGACTACCGGGGTCTGCCTGCCAGCGCGCGGGGCACTTCGGTTGCGCTCGGCAATTTCGATGGCCTCCATGCCGGTCACCAGGCCGTGATGGAGGCCGCGAAACAGGCGGGCGGCGGCAAGTTCGCCGTCGCGACGTTCGAACCGCCCCCCCGCGCCTATTTCCGTCCCAGCGACCCGCCTTTCCGCATTTTCCGGCCCGAACGGCGCAATAATGCGATCCTCGCTGCCGGGGCGGACGTTGTTTTCGAATTGCCGTTCAATGGCGAAATGGCCTCGATGACGGATGAGAGCTTCGTCCGGGAAGTCCTGGTCGACGGGCTGGCCGTCAGCCATGTCTCGGTCGGGTTCGATTTCCGCTTTGGCCGCGGCCGCATGGGCCATGCCCAGCGTCTGGCAAGCCTTGGCCGCGCGCTCGGGTTCGGCGTGACAATCGTCGAGGAAGTGATCGAGCTGGAAGGCAAGGCGTCATCGACGGCCATCCGGCAGGCGTTGCACGCCGGTGAGCCGGAGGTCGCGGCTGAATTGCTTGGCACCTGGTGGATTGCCGACGGCGTGGTTGAAAGCGGCGAGAAGAACGGGCGCACGCTGGGCTTCCCGACGGCCAACCTGCATCTGGGCGACCTGATCCACCCACGCCACGGAATCTATGCGGTGCGGGCGCGAATAGACCAGCAGGGCGACTGGCTGGATGGCGTCGCCAATTTCGGCCGCACGCCGACGACCGGCATCCGCGATCCGCTGCTCGAAACGCACATTTTCGATTTCGACGACGACCTTTATGGCAAGTGGCTGGAGGTCCAGCTGGTCTCCTTTATCCGGCCAGAGCTGAAATTTGACGATTTGGATGCTCTGGTTGAAGCGATGCACGCAGACGCTGCAGAAGCGCGCAAACGTCTCGCAAAACGATAGATTTTATTGGAATCACCTCTTTCCATGCCTCCCAGCGCCCGCCATGCTGGTGCCACAACCCGGGGGCATAAACAGAGGGAGTTTCCCATGCGTACTTTCCTTGCCGTGGCGGCATTGGCAGTCGCCGCATCCTTTACAGCGTCGGCTGAAGACTTCAGCGCCGACACATCGCTGGCGGATGACGCTCGCGTCGTGCGGAGTGTGAACCTTGAAGACCTCAAGGCGCTAGCCGTCGCTGAAGGACATACGATCACCGAAGTTGGCGGCGATGGTGACGTGTCCCTTCGCGCCACAACCCCCGACGGGCTGATCTTCCACCTCATCGGCACGGCATGCGCGTCGGAATATTCCGAAGACTGCCTCGGCATGATGGTGCAGGTGCGCTACGACGACGATGAGCTGGTGACCGCCGAGAAGATCAATCAGGCCAACCTGACCTTTGCGGCTGTCTCGACCTGGTGGGACAAGGAAGGCGAGACGGTCGGCACGACCCGCTACCTGATTCTCGATGGCGGCCAGAGCATGGAAAACCTGAAGGTAAACCTGCAGAATGCGCTCGCCCTCGGGCCGCTTGTCGCAGATGTCGTCTGGCCCGCCGATGATGATTACGACTGGCTGTACGACGACGAGGAAGACAGCGAATAACATGCCCCGCTACTGCCACATTGCGGACATCTAAAACTGGCAATAATCTCCTTACTGGGGATGTATGGCAGTCTGAGGTTGAAGTGTGCGCAAGGCATTGGCAGCAGCTGGATTCATGACTCTGGGATGCGGCAGTGCGCTGGCGCAATCACCGGAAGACGCGCCGCGTCCGGCCCGTGCGCCGGATGTCGTGATTCGCAATGTTCAACTGGATGACCTTCGCCTGATCGTCGATGAGATGGGCGGAACGTTCCTCGCCGCTGGGCAGAATGATATGGGGGCGCCGTTCGTGTTTGCGCGGCTGCCCGATGGCCTGACTCTTGGCATCTATTCGGTTTGTGCCGACGAGGCGGCCTCTGACTGCCGCGGTGTGGAGTTCATGGCGGCGTTCGGTTCGGTACAGTCCTACGAGCAGGTCACGGAGGTCGACCGCGCCTTCAGCGCCGTCTCTGTCTACAAGGCCGACCAGGATACGGTGAATGTCTCACGCTATGTGATTCTGGACCGGGGCATCACCTGGGGCAATCTGATTGAGAATGCCGCCGTATTCGATGCCTTGTGCTCGAAAGTGGCTGAACGCCTGGCCTATGGTCCGCCGCAGGCAACGGCGTCTGCGCCCCGCTGAGGCATCATCGCCCTAGTGACAGGTTAACCTCTGCCTGTTAAGGCGCTTGCCGATGGACCGGATATTCACAATTCGAATTAGCCGCCCGGCTGCGCGCTGACCCCACCGAAGGGTCTGGGCCAGGCCGGGATTTGCTTTTTGAGCCCTGAATTCCTCTCCCAATCCGTTCACACTGAAGATCCATGACCGATTCCCTGACCGACCGAGACTATCGCGACACCCTGTTCCTGCCCGCGACGGAATTTCCGATGCGTGGCGGCCTGCCCAAGCGTGAGCCTGACTGGATCAAGCGTTGGGATGACCTGAAGCTTTACGAGCGCCTGCGCGCCGATGCGAAGGAACGCGGTGCGAAGCCGTGGATCCTCCACGATGGCCCGCCTTACGCGAACGGGCACATCCACCTCGGCACGGCGATGAACAAGATCGTCAAGGACATCATTGTCCGCAGCCACCAGATGGCGGGCTTCGATGCTGCCTACCTGCCGGGCTGGGACTGCCACGGCCTGCCGATCGAATGGAAAGTCGAAGAAGAGTTCCGCTCAAAGGGCAAGACGAAGGACGACGTGCCGCCCGGAGAATTCCGCGCCGCCTGCCGCGCCTACGCCGAAAAATGGGTCGAGATCCAGGGCAAGGAGTTCCGCAATCTCGGCATCGAGGGCGAGTGGGACAATCCCTACCTGACCATGAAGTTCGAGAGCGAAGCCTCCATCGTCGGCGAATTCCTGCGCATGGCGATGACCGGCTCTCTGGTCCGCGGCGCCAAGCCGATCATGTGGAGCCCGGTGGAGCGCACCGCGCTCGCCGAAGCGGAAGTCGAATATCACGACCGCAAGGTGCCGGTGATCTGGGTGAAGTTTCCGGTCGAAGGGTCAGACGCCTGCGTTGTGATCTGGACCACCACGCCATGGACGATCCCGGCCAACCAGGCCGTCAGCTACAATCCTGAAATCTCCTATGGCCTGTATGAGGTCGAGACGGTGATGAGCGAGGAAGAGCTCGGCTTCGCGCCTTACGCCAAGCCGGGTGAAAAGCTGATCCTTGGCGATGCATTGGCGCAATCTGTCATGGATGGGGCGAAAGTCTCGTCCTTCAAACGTCTTGAAGATGTCGATCCGGCGGCGCTGGGCAAGCTATCCCATCCGCTGCATGAGATGGACCCGTTCTTCGCCCATGACATCCCGCTCCTCGCTGGCGAGCACGTCACCGACGATGCCGGTACGGGCTTTGTGCACACGGCGCCTGCGCATGGTGAGGACGACTTCAATGTCTGGGTCGAGTCCGGCCACAAGGCATCTGACATCCGCCAGATCGTCGATGCCGATGGCTGTTACACGCCGGACGTGCCGCGCTTTGGCGGCATGGACATCATCCGCACCAGCGGCAAGAAGCGCGGCGAGCCGGGCAAGGCGAACCCGGAAGTCATCAAGGCGCTGGCCGAGAGCGGCAATCTGCTGGCGCGCGGCATCACCACGATCCGCGATGCGCACTCCTGGCGCTCCAAAGCGCCGGTCATCCGCCGGGCGACGCCGCAATGGTTCATCTCGATGGACAAGCCCGGCCCGAACGGCAAGACGCTGCGCGAGAATGCCCTGAAGGCCATCGACGAGACCGAGTTCTTCCCGGCTGCCGGCCGAAACCGCCTGCAGAGCATGGTGGAAGGCCGCCCGGACTGGCTGATCTCCCGCCAGCGGAACTGGGGCGTGCCGATCACGATCTTCGTCAACAAGACCGGCCAGCCGCACACCGCTGCGCTGCCGAAAGAGCAGGCGGATGCGCTGAACGACGCCATCAAGGCCGCAATCGCCAAGGGCGGCGTCGAGGCCTGGTTCGATACACCGGCGGCAGACTTCCTCGGCCCCCTCGGCCTGTCGGCCAATGAATGGGACAAGGTGACGGACGTTCTGGATGTCTGGTTCGACTCCGGGACGACTCATGCCTTCGCCCTGCGTGAGCGCGGCATCATCGATCCGGAAACCGGGCAGGCGAACCTGTACATGGAAGGCTCCGACCAGCACCGCGGCTGGTTCCAGTCATCCCTGCTGGAGTGCTGCGCGACGCGCGGCATGGCGCCTTACAAACAGGTGCTGACGCACGGCTTCATCGTCGATGCTGACGGCAAGAAGATGTCCAAGTCGATCGGCAATACGATCGAACCGGAGCAGATCCAGAAACAGTACGGGATCGAGATCCTGCGCATCTGGACGGCGTCGGGCGACTATACTGAAGACCTGCGGATCTCCGACGAGATCATCAAGGGCTCGGTCGAGACTTACCGCAAGCTGCGCAACACGGTGCGCTACATGCTGGGCGCGCTCGACGGCTGGACGGAAGACGAAGCGATCGCACCGGAGAAGATGCCGGGCCTTGAACGCTGGGTGCTGCACCGCCTCGCCGAACTCGATGCGCAGGTGAAGGCCGCTTACAATGTCTACGACTTCAAGCGTGTGATGAGCCTGCTCATCAATTTCGCGGGCGTGGACCTGTCGGCCGTCTACTTCGACATCCGGAAAGACAGCCTCTATTGCGACCCGCGCTTCAGCACGATGGATGCGTGGGACGATGCGACGGCTGTCTATGGCAATCGCCGCCGCGCCGCGCGCACGGTGATGGCCGCCGTGCTTGAGCGCCTGCTCACCTGGCTTGCCCCAGTGATGCCGTTCACGATGGAAGAGGCCTTCCTCGAAAGCCATCTCAGCGGCAAGGCGGAGTCGGTCCACCTGCTCCTGTTCCCGTTTACGCCGGTAAACTGGAGAGATGAGGAGCTCGCCGAACGCTGGGCAAAGATCTTCACCGTCCGCCGCGTCGTTACCGGCGCGCTGGAAGTGGAACGCCGCGAGAAGCGGATCGGCGCCTCGCTGGAGGCCGCGCCCGTTGTGCACATTGCGGATGAGGCGTTGGTGAAGGCGTTCGATGGCGAAGATCCGGCGGACCTGTTCATCACATCCGGTGCGGAACTGGTCCACACGCTGGAAGGCAAGGGCGGCGGCTTCACGCTGGACGATACGCCCGGCGTGGTCGTCTATCCGGAAAAAGCCGAGGGCATCAAATGCCGGCGCAGCTGGAAGTATTTTGATCCTGACCTCGCAGATCCGGAGTTTCCGGACATCACCCCCCGCGATGCGCTGGCGGTGAAAGCCTGGGACGCGACGCACAGCGAGTGATGGGACCAACCTGCACGGAATCGCTTGATCTGGCCGGGACGGGATGCAATCTCCCCGCATGCAATTGAAACCCGCTCAGGTCTGGCCCCTGGCCATCATCCCGGTCACGCTGATCGCAGACCAGGTGACCAAGTCGATGGTTCTGGCGAACGAACAGTTGCGGGCCATGGAATGCTTCCAGAACACCTTTGCCTGCGGCACGATTGAGCTGCCCGGCCCGATCAACCTGTCGATGGTGTGGAACCGCGGCATGAGCTACGGCATGTTCCAGTCCGAGGGCATCGGCCGCTGGATTCTAGCGGCGGTCATGCTGGCCATCGCGCTGGGCTTCCTGCGCTGGCTGCTGGTGGCGGAGGGGCGGCTCCTGAAACTGTCGCTGGCCCTGGTGATCGGCGGCGCATTCGGCAATCTGATCGACCGGGTGCGTTTCGGCGCGGTTGTTGACTTCATCAATGCCGGCGCGCTCCATTTCCCGTGGGTCTTCAACGTGGCCGACGCTGCGATCAGTGTTGGCGCGGTCTTGCTGTTTTTCGATCAATTCGTACTGTCAGGAAGAAAGCCATCCGGGAATCCGGACCGGCCATCCTAAACTTAGAGGCGAGGACGCCAAATGAAGACGCAGCTTTCCCTACTGGCCCTGGGCGCCGTGTGCCTGGCGACAACGGCCTGTTCCAGTGGAGCACGCGGAACACGCACGCCGGACGAGTTCCGGGTGGTGACCAAGGCGCCGCTGATCGTGCCGCCGGATTATTCGCTGCGTCCGCCGGGGGCTGGCCAGGCTGTCCCGGCTGAAGTGGAAGCTGCCCAGAACGACAATGCGTCGGCATTCGGCTCAACGCTTGGCGTGAATGCCAGCGCCTCCGAGCGGGCCCTTGTCGCGGCGGCGGATGCCAATGCCGTCAGCCCGATGATCCGGACCGAAGTCGACTATGAAGAGTTCAAGACGATCCGCAAATCGCGGAGCATTTCCGACCGGATCCTGTTCTGGCGGAAGGACAATCCCGAGGATGCCGAATCCGCGGCGACGGACAACGCAACCGGCAGCGCGCCAGTGACCATCGAGAGCACCACGGCCAAGCCGCGAGTGAAACTTCCGGGAACCTGATCCGGCCGGGTGCCGGACTTCCAATTCTTGCAAGGGAACAAGCTCATGAAACGGATTTTGACCGGAGGGCTTGCGGCCCTCGCCGTCTTCGCCTTGCCGGCCCTGGCCGACACAGCGGCGGAGCCTTCGCAATCCTGGACCCCGACCACCTTCCATCTCGACAATGGCATGCAGGTCGTGGTCATCCCCGACCACAGGGCGCCGGTCGTCACGCACATGGTCTGGTACAAGGTCGGCGCGGTCGATGAAGCCCCCGGCAAGAGTGGAATTGCCCACCTGTTCGAACACGTCATGTTCCAGCAGACCGACACGCTGGCGCCGGGTGAGTTCGATTCCATCGTCTCCCGCAATGGCGGCCAGTCGAACGCGTTTACCAGCTGGGACTACACCGCCTATTTCGAACGGGTCGCCAAGGAGCAGCTCGGCACGATGATGGAGCTGGAAGCCGACCGGATGGTGAATCTCGTTATTGATGACGACCCCGAAGGCGCCTTCATCTCTGAACGCGACGTGGTGAAAGAAGAACGCCGCCAGCGGATTGATAACAATCCCGGTGTCATCCTGCAGGAACAGGTGCTCTCCGAACTCTGGAAAGGCCATCCGTACGAAATCACTGTCATCGGCAACATGGACGAAGTCGCGGCGCTGACCCCGGAAGACGGCCTGAACTTCTATCACGAATACTACAGTCCGGAGAACGCGATCCTCGTTGTCGCTGGCGATGTCAGCGAAGACGAAGTTCGCACGCTGGCGGAAGCGACCTATGGCCAGATCGTTCCGACCGGCACCGCCCATGGCCAGCGCAAATGGCGCGACGTGCCGCTGCTGACCGAAGACGACCTGATCGTCCACGCCGATCCGAAAGTCCGCCAGCCGGTCTGGAGCCGCTATTACAACGGTGTCTCGCAGATCCGCACGCCGCACGAAGCCTATGCGCTGGAAGTTGGCCTTGAAGTCCTGGGCGGCGGGATGACCAGCCGGCTCTACCAGTCGCTGGTGGAGCAGCAACAGCTCGCCATCAGCGTGTCCTCCTATGCCTGGTCCGACCTGCACGATCCCGGCCCCGCCGTGATTTCGGCGAGCCCGGCGCCCGGCGTCAGCATGGATGAGCTTGAAACCGCCGTGATGGCCGAAGTCGAACTCGCGCTCGAAGAGGGCTTCACGCAGGCGGAAGTTGTCAGGGCGCGGAACAAGCTGGCGGCGACCGCGATCTATTCCCGTGACAGCCAGTCAACCATGGCGAACGTGTTCGGCTCGACACTGGCCATCGGCGGCACGATTGAGGATGTCCTGTCCTACCCGGATGAGGTCCGCGCGATCACGCCGGACGAGGCCATCGCAGCGGTCCGCAAGATCTTCGGGCCAGACAGGCATTTCATCGAGGCGCAGCTGCTGCCGTCCGAGGAGGGAAACTGACATGAGACTCATGACTTTTGCTGCCGGCCTGTTTGCCGCAACCAGCCTGTCCGCCTGTGCCTCTCTCAATCCGCCTCCGGCCGAGCCTGAAACGATTGTCGAAGTGGAGGTGGTTGAAGAACCGGCGCCGCTTGAGGTCGCGGTTCACTCCGGTGACTTTGCCGAGATCCAGCAGTTCACGACGCCCGGCGGCGCGTCGGTCTGGCTCGTGTCTGAACCGTCCATTCCGATCCTCTCTCTCAACATGGCCTGGAAAGGCGGCGAGGCGAGCGATCCTGAAGGGCTGGAAGGCCTGACAGATGCGGTCACCTACCACATGAATGAAGGCGCGGGCGATCTCGACTCCCTCGGCTTCCAGACGCGGATGGAAGACCTGAACATGAGCTTTGGCTGTTCGGCCTCGAACAACTGGACCTCCTGCTCGGCCTCCATGCTGACGGACAATGCCGACGATGCCATGGCGCTGATCGCAACGGCGTTTGAAGATCCGCGTTTCGACGAGGGTCCGTTCGAACGCTTCCGCCGGGAGCAGCAGGTCGGCCTCAAGACGCGTGAGACGAGCGCGGGCTATCTCGCCTGGAAGGCCCAATCGCAGGCGCTGTACCCGGATCATCCCTATGCCCGGACCAAGACCGACGAGAGCATCGCAGCGCTGACACCGGAGCTGGCGAAAGAGCAGATGCGCAAGCTGATGGTGAAGGACCGCCTGCTGGTCACCGCTGTCGGCGCCGTGACGCCGGAGGAACTGGCGCCGATGATCGACGAGGTCATCGCCGACCTGCCGGAAACATCCACCTTGCCGGAAACTCCGGACATCGTTCTGCCGGAACTCGAACCGGCGGACCCGATCGTCGTTGATCTGCCTCAGCCACAATCCCTGGTCCAGTTTACCGGCCCCGGCCTGAAGCGGGACGATCCGGACTTCTTCCCCGCCTTCGTGCTGAACTACTCGTATGGCGGCGGCGGCTTCGAGAGCCGGTTGATGAAAGTCCTCCGTATCGAGAAGGGCTTGACCTACGGCATCTATACGAGCCTGTCGCCGGGCGAGCACATTCAGACCTGGAGCGGCGGCGGCCAGACCAAGAATGAAAGCGCCGGCGAGTTCATCCAGGGCATCAAGAACGAGATGGAAGATCTCGTCGAGCATGGCGTGACCGAAGAAGAACTGGCCGACGCGAAGGCTTATCTCACCGGCTCCTACCCGCTGGGGTTCGATTCCAACGCAAAGATCGCCAGCCAGATGATGGGCGTCCGCCAGGACGAACTCGGCATCGACTATTTCGATCTGCGGAATGACAAGGTCCGCGCCGTCACGCTGGAAGATGTGAACCGGGTCGCAAAGGAATATCTCAACCCGGAAGATTATCTCTTCGTCGCCGTGGGCCAGCCGGAAGGCATCTCCGTAGAGGAGTTCGAATCCGAAGACCCGGCGGAAATGGAATCAGAGTCGGAAGACTAGGTCAGTCCGCAGACCGGCGCGGGGTCGACAGGCCTGGCGCGCCGGTCGAGATGGCCTGCTCGCGGCAGAAACGGTAAAGCTCGGCCGGGCGCCCGCCCGTGCCGGTTTCCATCGCGCCCGTGCCTTTGACCAGCCCGGTCTTGTCCAGCGCCCGGCGGAAGTTCTGCGTGTGCAGGCCAAGGCCGAGAATCGCCTCCACCGTCCGCTGCAGCGCTGACAGGGTGAATTTGTCCGGCATCAGTTCGAAGACGACCGGGCGGTATTTGATCTTGCCCCGCAGCCGCGAGATTGCCGTGGCCAGGATGCGCCGGTGATCCGACGCCATGGCCTCGCCCAGCGTGACATCGGGTTCGGCGAGATTCGCATCGCGCGCACATTCGGCGACCAGTCCGGCCTCATAGAGCAGTTCATACCGGTCCAGCACGCGCTCTTCCGCCCAGCGCGCGCCATCGAGGCCGAAGGCGATCTTTGCCCGTTCCAGCCGCATCTCCTTGCCGGCCGCCCAGGTGAACAGGCGCGGTACGATCTGGCTGTCGATGATGGCCGGGCGGCCATTGCGATGATCTTCCCAGGGGAAGTAGCGATACCAGTTCTGCCAGCGCGCCTCGAACCCCGCCTCGGCCGGGCGGGCTTCCGGCGTCAGGGCGAGATACCCCACCGAGATGACGCGGGCATGCGCCGGCGCGCCCGCCAGCGTCGCTTCCGGCATTTCCCGGTCGCGGTCGCCAAAGGTGTAAAGCTGTTCGACATAGCCGAGTTCAAAGCCCGTCTGTTCCCGCACCCAGCCCCGCAGTGACAGGTCGAACGTGCGGTGCTTGTCAGGATGGAACGGGCCGAAGGGCAGCGCATCCTCGCTGCCGCGCCGGGTGACCAGCACCAGCGGCGTGTCGTCCTGAATGGCAACCATCACGGCCGACAGGCCGATCAGCAGAGGGGAAGCGGATCTCATCATGGCGTGCCGATCTCCGTCATGATCTCGTGAAAGCGGGCGAGGAAGGCTTCCTGTGCATCGGTTGCCGATTTTGGGGTGAGCCGCAGGCGGACCCCGTCAGGCGGGACCACAAAAAAGCGGTTGGCCTCGTCCTCCTCAAAGCCCGCCAGTTGCGTGGCCTCGAACCAGGCGCAGATCAGGTCCGCCTTCTTGATACTCTTCTTCAGGCGCACCGGCGTCACCGGCGACAGGCCGAAACGGATATGGATCGCTTCCTGCAGCCGGCCTTCAATGTCCTTGTAGCCTTCGCCCAGCAGCGCCTTGAACGGCGAGATCATGTCGCCGATCACATATTCCGGGCTATCGTGCAGCAGGGCCATCAAACGGTGCTTTGCGCTCATCGCCGGGTCGAGCTCCCGGCAGATCTGTTCCACGATGACAGAATGTTCGGCAACGGAGAAGGCATTCCGGCCCTTTGTCTGGCCGTTCCACCGGGCCACACGGGCCAGGCCATGGGCGATGTCCTCGATTTCCACATCCATGGGCGAGGGATGGGCAAGGTCCAGCCGCCGTCCGGACAGCATGCGCTGCCAGACCCGGGGAGCCTTAACGGATTGCTTCTTGCGTCCGGTCATTCAGCCCTTCTTTAAAGCATCGGTAATAAGGGTAAAGAAAGGGGGGCATTCTGGTTACAAACCCGCCCTGCGATTGCCCCTATTTCCAAATGCGCTGTTAAGGGCTTTGCGCGAAAACTGCTGCACTGACAACAGGGAACGGAATCAGCTCCGTCGACCCGATTCAATATAAGGCGGTGATGATGTTCGAGGCAGTGGCACAGACGGCTCCGTGGCAGGCAATGGCGTTTTGTGTGCTCCTGATGGGCGGAATCATCGTTGTCGTCGAGGCGGCCAAGTCCAGCCGCGAAGTCTTCTGGGGCGACCTGTTCAGCGACGACGAGTACGACTGAGCTGTTCCGGAGCGTCTGCTTCAGGCCGTTTTTTCAACAAATACCGTGCCGGCCGAATAGCCTGCACCAAACGAGCAGATCAGGCCCTTTTCACCGGGCTTGAAGTCTTCCGAATGCTTGTGGAAGGCGATTATGGAGCCAGCCGAGGATGTGTTGGCATACGTGTCCAGCACAGTCGGGCTTTCATCGGCGCTCGCCTCATGGCCCAGCACACGGGTCGAGATCAGCCGGTTCATGTTGGCATTGGCCTGGTGTAGCCACAGGCGGCGGAGGTCCGTACCCTGAAGGCTTAGCTCATCAAGCTGTTCCGAGATCATCTTCGATACCATGGGCACAACTTCCTTGAAGACCTTGCGGCCTTCCTGCTTGAACAGCTTGTCCGGCGCGCCAATGCCTTCCGGCGCCGCACGGTTCAGGAAGCCGAAATTGTTGCGGATGTTATTGGAGAACTCGGTCTTCAGCTTCGTGCCGAGGATCTTCCAGTAACCGGCCGGGGCGATGCTTTCCTCTTCCACCAGGACGGCGGTGGCGACATCGCCAAAGATGAAGTGGCTGTCGCGGTCGGTGAAGTTCAGATGGCCGGAACAGATTTCCGGGTTCACCATCAGGACGGATTTCGCTGAGCCTGTGCGTACAAAGTCTGCGGCTGTCTGGATCCCGAAGGTCGCCGAGGAACAGGCGACGTTCATGTCAAAGGCAAAGCCGCCAATCCCCAGCGCTTGCTGGACTTCGATCGCCATGGCCGGGTAGGCGCGCTGCATGTTGGAGGCCGCGCAGATCACCGCATCCACATCTTCCGGTTTGCGGCCTGCGCGTTCCAGGGCCTGGCGCGCGGCATTCACGGCGATTTCGGCAAGCACGGAAATCTGTTCGTTCGGGCGTTCCGGAATGCGCGGGGCCATGATGTCCGGATCCAGTACGCCCGTCTTGTTCATCACATAGCGCGACTTGATGCCGGAGGCCTTCTCGATGAACTCGACCGAGGAGTGCGTTTTCGGCTCGATGAGGCCGGAGGCGATGTCAGCGTCCCGCTCGCGATTCCAGTTGTCCGCCCAGGCATTGTAGGCTTCGACCAGTTCTTCGTTTGAAATGGAATGCGGCGGCGTCCACAGGCCTGTGGACGAGATGACGGCGTTCTTCATTGTGCCCTCTTATGCGCGCCACATGCGGGTCACGTGGCAAGATACTGAATCGTTAGCCTATTTTCTGTAGCGCGGCTTTGAGGCCGGGTCGAGACGCCGGATCAGTCAGGCCAGATCAGTCAGGCAAGTGCAGGCCGGAATCTGTCGTTTGCTTCGCATCTTCCCGCGAAACGCCGGAGGCTTCGAGAATGGCCTGCCGTTCTTCGGCGGCCTCGCGGTCGGTCTGGATACGCTGGGCGTCCGAGCGTTGACGCGCCTCAATCAGGGCGAGCTCGGTCTTGATACACTTCTCGCGGGCGTCCGGGTTCGGCGTATAGCTGCACTTGGCATAGGCCTCGGCCTTGTTGCTTTCCTGACTATTGGCAGAGACACAGCCGGCCATCAGCGGCAGGGCCAGTGCCATCAGCGGGGCCATCCGGTGGATCGTCTTTTTCATGCTGCCAACTCCTGCACTTCGCGGTGACGGGGGCAAGTTACGTCATGGTCATTCACCATGCCAACCGCCTGGGCCCAGGCATAGACGATGGTGGGACCAACGAATTTGAAGCCGCGCTTCTTCAAATCCTTCGACATGGCGGCCGACCAGTCGGTCGAGGTCGGTGCCTGCCGGAAATGCGTCCATTCGTTCACGATCGGTGCGCCGCCGACGACGTCCCAGCAATAGCCGGCAAAGCCCTCGCCCGCCTCTTCCATGGTGAGGAAGGCCTGCGCGTTGCCGATCACGGCCTCGATCTTCTTGGGGCTGCGGATGATACCCGGATTTTTCAGCGCCTTTTCGGCCCGCTTCGGTGTCCACCGGGCCAGTTTCTCCGGATCGAACTGGTCGAATTCCTCACGGATCGAGTCGCGTTTGCGCAGGATGGTGATCCAGGAAAGGCCGGCCTGCATGCCGTCCAGCTGCAGCTTCTCCCAAAGGGCCCGGCCATCATGTTCCGGCACGCCCCATTCGGTGTCGTGATAGGTGCGGTAGAGCTCGTCCGTCAGCGGCGCCCAGGCGCATGGGAAATCGTCACTCACCGGAGGCCTCCACGCCGAGGGCGTTCATTTCGTTCTGTGCCCACTCCGGCACGTCAAATGTCACGGGCTGGTCATTGCATGTCAGCGGCCGGGACTGGTCGAGAACTTTCTGCAACCGGTCGGTCCGCACCAGCGCGAGGCCGGCATCCCCCTGTACGCTCGTCACCGTGCCGACAGGTGCGGCCGAGAAGATCTCGGTGCCCGCCTCCAATGCTGCGCCCCGGACAGTCAGCGTGCGCTTGCGGATCTTGCCGCGCCGCTTCATCCGGCTGGCGACTTCCTGTCCGACGAAACAGCCCTTCTTGTAGTCGATGCCGCCCATCACATCCATGTTGATGTCGGTCGGGAAAACTTCGGCCGCGCGATAGTCGGAACCCCATTCGGGCACGCCCGCCGCGATGCGGTTCGCTTGCCAGTCCGCGTCCGGAATCATGTCCCCGGCGTCGGCCAGCGGCACCCAGGTGCGGCCCCAGAGGGCAGGCGAACGGGGATCGCGGTGATCGTCGGAGCGGACGGCCGCGAAGGTCTCGTCGAGCGCGATCTCGACCTGCGCGCGCAGGCGGAACATTTTGAGGCGCTTCATCAGGTCTTCGGCGGCATCCTCATGCACATCCACAAGCACGCCATCGTCCGTCCGAAGCACGGTATAGTCCGTTATGATCTTGCCCTGAGGGGTCAGAAGTGCGCCATAACGCACCTCGCCCGCCTGCCAGTCCTGCACCGGATTTGTCACGGTTCGCTCCAAAAGAGCGATCGTGTCAGGCCCGGAAAGGCGGATCAGGCTGCGGTGCGGAAAGCGCATTCTCGGCGTCCTCGTCTCAGCCCGCCCGGCGCGGGAAGGCTGCCAGCAGCGCCGTCGCCAGGCCGCTCTTGATCAGCGCGCCCAGCAGGAACGGCGCAACGCCTGTCGCAAAGGCCACTTCAGGCCCGGTTAGCGCCGACAGCCAGCTCCAGCCGGCAAACAGGATCACGCCGTGCAGGCCGACAAAGCCCAGCAGCCGCGAGGCATGTGCGCCGATACGGTCGCCCTTCGGCAGCAGCCCGGCGGTGAAAGCCACCAGGGGAAAGCTGATCAGGTATCCCGCCGTCGGCCCGGCCAGCGCCACCAGGCCCGGCTTGCCGCCGGACAGGACAGGCGCTCCGGTCAGCGACAGGGCGAGCCATGCCAGCACCGTCATGGCGCCTGCACGCGGCCCCATCAGGGCGCCCAGCATCAGCACGACCATGGTCTGCATCGTCATGGGCACCGGGTACATGGGTACCGAAATGTGCGAGGAGGCCGTCAGCGCCGCGACGCCTGCAATACCGATCAGGAACGGACGCAACAGGGCCAGGGTGTTTGGGCGTGTCGGGGCGAGCTTCATGGGAGGAGGCCTCGTGTCAGGTGGGAAAGAAGGCCGAGTTGTGGGACGCGCCCGTCCGGGGGTCAAGCAGGGCTGCTGACAGGTTCTGTCAGCGGCGGAACACGAAATAGCGATTAAGCAGGTAATTGGTGCTGAAAGACGCGCCGACCCCGGCTGCAAAATAGACGCTGACCCACAGGCCGGCTGGCGGGCGGACCCATTCGAGCGCGGCGATCACCGCCACCCGCACCGCGCCCGACAGGAGGAGCACTCCCATGTTCGCGGCCATCCGGCGCGTGGAGAAACGGGAGGATTCCTGCCGGAACGTCCAGAATTCATGGACCAGATAGAACACCGCGCCCAAGGCAAGGAAGGCGATCGCGGCGGACACCGACAGGTCCAGATGGGCAAAATAGTACAGCGCCAGCGTGATGACATAGTCGATGGCCAGCGCGGCCAGGCTCGCCACAAAATAGCGCGCGCCCGGACTTTGCCGGAGCCGCCTTACCGTCTCGCTGTCAAATGTCGGGGTCACGCACATGCCCGTACTGGTTTCAGATCACCGGATCATACGCGCGAAACCCTAATATCCTCCTGCGTCGGGAGGCGGTCAGGCGTCTGCCTCTTCCGCAGCGGGCCAGGGCTGCATTTTTGCGGGCGGCGGGGACGGCTTGAACTCGGTTTCGTCAAGGGCGGCGAGGGCGCGTTCACGGTCGGCCGGGGTGAAGCTGCCCGTTGTGGCGCAGAACTCCACGATGTTGCCGTTCGGATCCTTGGTGTAGACCGAGTGGCACCAGTTATGGTCGATCTCCAGCACGTCCAGCCCGGCCGCATTCCAGCGGTCTTTCCAGGCCGTCAGTTCCTCGGTTGAGTCTACAGAGAACGAGTAGTGATTGGTGCCCGGAGGCAGGCCGCCCGCTTCGTTCAGGTCGTACTTGTAGCTGTCCTGCCCTGCGGTGTCGTGCAATTCCCAGAACGCGATGAAGCGGCTGTTGTCACCGTCCATGCGGTAGAAGAAATGCTTGCCCCAGCCGCCGCCGGGGATTGGTCCGATCTCCACCTTCACGAGCTCGAAGCCCATGATGCGCTCATAGAAGTCGTGCGTGGCTTTCATGTCCTTCGCCGCGAGGGCGAGGTGATGATATCCCATGGCTATTCCTCCTTGCGGTCCACCATGCTCATGACATCGTCATAATACCCTTCCGGTGCGGGGACCTCTGTCACCGGCTCATCGACATCATCGTATTCCAGGCGCAGGGCCCGGCTCATGATGGCGTGCATCATGTAGGTGCAGGTGATGTAGGTGAATTCGAGAATCTCTTCGTCGCTGAGATGTTTCTTCAGCGTCTCGAACACGCCATCGGGCACGCGGCCGCGTTCCAGCACCAGCCCGTCCGTATAGGCCAGAAGCGCCCGTTCCAGCTCGTTGAAGCAGGTGGCGACCTGCCAGTGCGGAATGGCTTCGATCTGTTCTTCCGGCATGCCGAGATGGCGGCAGGACTTGCAGTGCTGGGAGAAGACGAACCGGCTGCCCACGGTGTAGCCGGCCCGGATCTGGCCAAGCTCGCGCAGTTTCGGGTCAATCTGGCGGTCCTTGGAGCGGTAGAAGCGGAAGCCTTCGGTCGTGTGCTGGAATGCTTCCGGAACGATGTTGAACACCGTCCACCAATTGCCGGGTGTGCCGGTGGCCGTGCCGGGTTCGGCGACCGGGTCGCGGTCTCCGAACACGATGTCGAAGATTTTGTCGGCGTAGGGGTTCTTGGCCTCGCGGCCTGCTTCTTTCAGCCTGGGCACTCAATTCTCCTCCCGTCGCAATTGTGTCGTGCGATCCGGGGGTAACGTATGCGTAAACCTCTGCGCGGCCAAGCGTCACCCGGCGTCATGGAGGTGGGTGACAGCGCGGGCGAGCGGGCGCATATAAGGGCGCATGAGCGAGACTTACGATCTGATCCTTCGCGGCGGCACTGTCGTCACTCCTGGTGGTGAATTGGAGGCCGATATCGGTGTGCGCGGCGAGCGCATCGCCCGGATCGGAGACCTCTCCGGTGCATCGGCTGGCGAGATCTATGGCGCGACCGGCCTGCATATCCTGCCGGGCGTCATCGACAGCCAGGTTCACTTCCGCGAACCGGGCATGGAATACAAGGCAGACCTCGAAACCGAAGCGCGCTCTGCCGCGCTCGGCGGTGTTGTTGCCGTGTTCGAGATGCCGAACACCAATCCGGCGACCACGACGCCGGCGATGTTGCAGGACAAGCTGAACCGTGCGGCGGGACGCATGGATGTCGACCACGCCTTCTATGCCGGCGCCACGCACCAGAATATCGACCTGCTGCCAGAGATGGAGCGCATGCTCGGCTGTTGCGGTGTGAAAGTGTTCATGGGCGCCTCCACCGGCGATCTGCTGATCGCCGACGATGAAGGCGTCGAAGCGGTGCTGCGCGTCATCAAGCGCCGGGCGGCTTTCCATTCCGAGGATGAATTCCGTCTTGAAGAGCGCCGCAGCCTGGCTGTGGAAGGCGACTGGCGCAGCCATCCGGTGGTGCGCGACGTCGAGGCCGCCGTGTCATCCACGACGCGCCTTCTGCGCCTGGCCCGCAAGGTCGGGAAACGCATCCATGTGCTGCACATCTCCACGGCGGAAGAAATGGAAATCCTGCGGGATGCCAAGGACATCGCCAGCGTCGAGTGTCTGCCACAGCACCTGACGCTCGCGGCGCCGGAATGTTATGAGCGCCTCAAAGGCTATGCCCAGATGAACCCGCCGATCCGTGAGCAGCGCCATCAGGACGCCCTCTGGCGGGCCCTGAATGCCGGCATCGTGGACGTGATGGGCTCAGACCATGCTCCGCATACGAAGGAGGAAAAGGCGCGGCCCTATCCGGCCAGTCCGTCGGGTATGCCGGGGGTGCAGACAACTGTGCCAATCATGCTGACTCATGTGAACAACGGGAAGCTCAGCCTGCAGCGCTTTGTCGAGCTCACCAGCGCGGGGCCGCAGCGCGTTTTCGGCCTGGCAGACAAGGGCCGGATCGCCGAGGGCTACCATGCCGATTTCACCGTCGTGGACCTGAAGCGCAAGGAAACCATCACCGCCGACTGGTCGAAGTCGAAATGCGGCTGGACCCCGTTCGACGGGTTCGAAGCCACCGGCTGGCCGGTCGGCACCATCATCCGCGGCGGCTTTGTCATGCGTGACGGAGAGATCGTGAAGAAAGGCGGCGGCAAGCCTGTCCGTTTCAACGAAACGCTGGAGCCTGCCACTTGATCCCAGCTGCGCTGATGGAGGCTCTGCGCCAGCGCTATGCCGAGCCACAGCGCCACTATCACACTTGGGCGCATATCGAGGCGCTGCTGGAACATTATCGCCGATGGGTGCGTTACCTGAACCGGCCGGGGCCGGTGCTGTGGGCGTTGTACTGGCACGATGCGATTTACGATCCGAAGTCGAAGGACAATGAGGAAAAGAGCGCGCAGCTGCTGGAGCGTGAAGCGGCGGGCCACCTCTCACCGCATGACATAGACTTTGCCGTTGTGATGATCCGCGCGACCGCCACGCATACCGTTCCGGAGGGCTTATCTGCGCAGGATACCGAAGACCTCGCCCTGTTCCTGGATATGGACCTGTCGATCCTCGGGGCACCTGAGCCCATATATGACCGATACGAGCAGGATATCCGTGCCGAGTACGCCTTCGTTCCGGAAGAGGCCTACCGGGCAGGCCGGGGCGCGATCCTGACTGGGTTCCTCTCCCGTCCCCGCCTTTACTTCACCGACATCGCCCATGCAGAATGGGACGCATCGGCGCGCTCAAATCTGGCGCGCGCTGTGCGGGCGTTGGAGCAGGGGTCATGAAACACGAACGTAAGGGGCTGAACCGGGCCCTTTTCTGGCTGTACGAAGGCCATGGGCCCTGGCCGTTCCGGTTCCGCTGGCTGATGCTCACATTCGATTTCGTCACGATCGCCTACTTCCTGTGGGCGCCGTTCGAGCAGCGCGGCTATCATCATGTGCTGCTGGACTATGTGATCGGGGTTGTGATCGCGTTTGACTATCTGGCCCGGTTTTACATCGCCCGGCACCGGCTGAATTTCTTCTTCCGGCCTGTGAACCTGGCGGACCTGGTCGTCGTGGTGACCATGCTGGCGCCTCTGCTTGTATCGAACTTCGCATTCCTGAGGGTCCTGCGAGCGATGCGGGCCATCCGGGCATTTACCTTCGTGCGCCGGATCAAGATCCTGACGCCATTCTTCCAGCGGCATGAGCAGGTCATCGACAAGGTGACGAATCTGATCGTGTTCGTCTTCATCATGTCAGCGCTGGTCTATGCCACGCAGGTAGGCCTGAACCCGAATATCCACACCTATCTCGACGCGCTCTATTTCACCATTACCAGCCTGACGACGACCGGGTATGGCGATGTGCTGATGATCGGGCGTTGGGGGCGGATCCTTTCCATCATGATCATGGTGCTCGGCCTCACCCTGTTCTTGCAGCTGCTGAAGGCGATTATCGAACCGAACGACAAGATCGAAAGCGAATGCCCGGAGTGCGGCCTGCTGATGCATGACCGGGATGCGGTCCATTGCAAGCATTGCGGCCATGTGGTCCACATTCCCACACGCGGCCTCGTTTAAGCCGGAAAAACAATAAATCAGGGAGAGGCACAGCGTGGCCGACACAGCTCAAATTCCATTCCGCGAAGTGCCTTACCTTCCGCTCAGGCTGAAGGTGGACCGCCGGGATGACGGGACGATCTATCTCGAAAATGGCAACCCGCTGAAGGCCTGCCCGCCGCACATGCTGGCGCCCTTGGTGAAGTGGGCGACCCAGAGACCTGATACTGTCTGGCTGGCCGAACGGCCGAAAGATGGCAGCGACGGCTGGCGGGAAGTGACCTATGCGCAGGGCCTCGCCACGGTGAAACGCCTGGCCCAAGGCTTCCTCGATGCAGGCGGCGGCCCGGATGCGCCGCTGATGATCCTGTCCGCCAATGCGGTGGACAATGCGCTGATCAAATACGCTGCGATGTGGGCCGGTTGTCCGGTCGTGCCGGTGACGCCGGCCTATGCCCTTTTGTCGGAAGACCTTGGGCGCCTCAAATATATCGACGATCTGATCGGACCGAAATTCATCTATGTTGAAGACGGCGCCGCCTATCAGCGCGGACTGGACGGCATGGGCATGGACGGACGGGTCGTGATCTTTGGCGGCGATGCGCCGGACCGGTGCGAAGCGGTCCGGTTCGAACAGTTCGGCCGCGCGCCGGGGCCGGAGGTGGACGCGGCCTATGACAGGCTGACTCCGGATACGGTCGCTAGCTACATGATGACATCGGGGTCAACAGGAGAGCCGAAAGCGGTCATCAATCTGCATTCCATGGTCGCCTGTAATGCCCGTATGATCCGGTCTGTCTGGGACGAAGCACGCCTTGATGAGATCACCGGTGGCCCACAGGTGATGTGCAATTTCCTGCCATGGAGCCATACCTACGGCGCCCATTCCATCCTGCACAACATGCTCGACTGGGGTGGAACGTTCTACATCGACGAGGGGGCGCCCACGCCTGCGCGCCTGCCGGCCATGATCCGTAACCTGAAGGATGTGCCGACCACGCAGCATACGACTGTTCCTGCAGCCTGGGCGGCGCTGGCGACGGAACTGGAACGGGACCAGGAACTCGCGGACGTCTTCTTTTCCCGCATCGTCTGCATGGCCTATGGCGGGGCGTCGATGGGTCAGGACATCTATGAACGCATCCAGGCCGTTGCGGTCCGCACCACCGGGGAACGGATCTCGCTGTCGGCTGGCTATGGCGCCACCGAAACGGCGCCGACGGCGTCCAATGTGCACTGGCCGAACGACCGGATGGGCCTGATCGGCCTGCCGCTGCCGGGCAACACGTTCAAGATGGTGCCCAATGGCGAGAAGATGGAACTGCGCGTCAAAGGCGTGAACATCACGCCCGGCTATTACCGCAATCCCGCAAAAACGGCCGAAGCCTTTGACGAGGAAGGCTATTACAAACTCGGCGACGCGGTGAAGTTCGTGGATCCGGACAATCCGGAGCGCGGCCTTGCTTTCGACGGGCGCACCGCCGAAGAGTTCAAGCTCTCCAACGGTACCTGGGTGTCGGCAGGCACGGTGCGCGTGCAGGCTGTTGCCGCCACGGGCGGGGCGTTGTCAGATGCGGTGGTCTGCGGCTTGAACCAGGCCGATATCACACTGCTCGGCTTCGTGAACGAGGCATGGTGCCAGCGGCTTGTCGGAGAGCCCCTGCCGCTGGAAGACCTCGTCCGGCATCCGAAAGTCGTCGAACAGGTCCGGATTGGCCTGCAGGATCACAACCGGCACCATCCGAACCCGGCGGCGCGCGTCGCCCGCGTCCTGCTTCAGCCCATCCCGCCGCGCCCCGATGCTGGCGAGATCACCGAAAAGGGCTACATCAACCAGTCCCGCACACAGGACCTGCGCCGCGCCGAGATCGACAAGCTCTACGGCACAACGCAAACACCGGATATCATTGACCTCAGGCGTTGATCCGTCGCAGCGACAGGCTAAACACGGGCAGCAGGAACAACAGGAAGGAAACACCATGGCCGATACACAGGTTCAAACAATGACCGGGGCCGAAGCGCTTGTTTCCACACTCGCCGATCATGGCGTGACGGCCTGTTTCGCCAATCCCGGCACCTCCGAGATGCACCTGGTGACCGCGCTCGACCACGAGCCGCGCATCAAATCTGTCCTGTGCCTGTTTGAAGGCGTCGCGACTGGCGCGGCCGACGGCCATGCCCGCGTCACCGGCGGTCCGGCCATGACGCTGCTGCATCTCGGTGCTGGCTACATGAATGGCGGGGCGAACATTCACAATGCCAAGCGCGCCTGGACGCCGATGATCAATGTGATCGGCGATCATGCCGTGCCGCACCTGCGCTATGATGCGCCGCTGACATCCAACATCATGGGCCTTGCCGGGCCGAACTCGAACTGGATCAAGTCTGCCGACAAAGTGGCGGATGCAGGCAATCTGGCGGCGGAAGCCTGGGAAGCCAGCTTCGGGCCAGTCCCCGGCCCGGTCAGTCTGCTGCTGCCGGCCGATACGGCCTGGACCGAAGGTGGCAAGCCAGGCAAGCGGCGCGCACGCCCAATGCTTCACAAACCGGACGCCGCCCGCATCGAAGATGCTGCCCGCAAGCTGAAAGATGCAAAGAAGCCGGTGATCCTGATCAATGGCACGGCGCTCACCAGCGAAGGGCTCGCCCAGGGTGCTCGCCTGAAGGCAGCGGGTCTGCGGGTTATGACCGATACCTTCTTCCAGCGGCAGGCGCGCGGCGCCGGCACATTCATCCCTGACCGGATGCAGTATTTCGCGGAAGCCGCCATTTCGGATCTGGAAGGCGCAGACCTGATGCTGATCGCTGGCACGCAGGCGCCGGTCGCGTTCTTCTCCTATCCGGGCAAGCCGTCCCTCCTCGTGCCTGAAGGTTGCGAGCCCTACATTATCGGCGGACCTGAAACCGACAGCGCGGCCATTCTTGGCGCATTGGCCGATGCGATCGGCGCGAAAGAGTCCAGCGAATTTGCCGAACTGGACATTCCGGGCCAACCCACGGGCGACCTGAACGCCATGACAGTCGGCATGGCGCTTGCCCGGCATATGCCGGAGGGCGCGTTCGTGTCTGACGATGGGGTGTCCAATGGCCTGCCATGCTTCCTGATGACTCAGAAGACCCGGCCACATGACTGGATGATGCTGACCGGCGGCGCCATCGGGCAGGGCATGCCGCTCGCCCTCGGCGCCGCAGTTGCTGCGCCGGACCGGAAAGTGCTGTGCATTTCAGGGGACGGCGCCGGCATGTACACAAACCAGGCGTTGTGGAGCATGGCGCGGGAGGAGGCGAATGTCGTCAACGTCGTTTTCGTGAACCATTCCTACCGTATCCTGAACATCGAACTGGCCCGCACCGGCGCTGGCAACCCCGGCCCGACCGCGAAGTCGATGCTGGAACTTGGCGAGCCGGAAATCGATTGGGTGAAACTGGCTGAGGCACAGGGCGTCGAAGCACAGGATGCCTTCACGGCGGAAGAGTTCGACGCGGCGCTGGAGCGTGCCTTCGCTGCCGACGGCCCGCAATTGATCGCCGCACACGTCCCGGCGCGGTAAAGCGGTTTATTCCTTCCCGCGTTCCAGGTCTTCCTGGATCTTGATCTCTTCCGGCTTGCCCGAGAGGCGCGAACGGTAGACCTGCGTGTTCTCCAGAATGCGCTGGACGTAATTGCGCGTCTCGCTGAACGGAATGAACTCCACCCAGTCGATCGGGTCGACCTGACCGGTGCGTGGGTCGCCATAGTCCGAGATCCATCTCGATGGGCGGGTCGGGCCGGCATTGTAGGCCGCTGCTGTCATGATGTAGCTGCCGTTGAAGCGGTTCAGCAGGTAGTCGAGATGCTGGCCGCCCAGGGTCATGTTGTAACCCGGATCATCTGTCAGCCATGATTTGCGGTAGGGCAAGCCGCTCATCCGTGCCTCGCGCGACGCGGTGGAGGGCATGAACTGCATCAGGCCCCGCGCCCCGACATAAGAAATCGCGTTCGGGTTCATCTCGCTCTCTTGCCGCGACAGCGCCAGCATCAGCGAGCGCTCCACCTGCGGCTCTTTCAGAAGCGGATAGGAGACGACCGGATAGGCCGCATCCGTCGCGACGATCCCCTTGGCGAGACCGGCTTTGGCGCCGCGTACGCCGATGTCCGGCACATGGTATTCACTGGCGAGGTTCGAGAGCTGGATATAGTCCGCCTCGGTCTCCAGCAGGTCATCCAGATGATAGGCGAAGGTGCGGAACAATTGTGTTTCGCCCGTTTCACCCAGCAGTCGTAGCGCCTTGACCATCGGGCGGGCCTCGAACGCCGCGACTTCAGCCTCGGTCGGCTTGGCGGCAGGTTCGAAGAAGATCTGCCGGTCGCCCACGCGTTCGGCGGCGAGCTGGCCATAATAGGTGAATTTGTGGCTTGCGGCGTCGAGATAGGCCAGTTGGGCGCGGGCTGTTTCGCCCAGCGCATCTTCGGCGCGGCCGGTCCAGTACTGGCCACGTGACAGGCTGATCGGTGTCGAGACGCCATCGGCCATGGTTTCGAAATGCTGCAACGCCCGTTCCGGTTCGCCTTTCAGCCGCAGCGCAATCCAGCCCGACACCCATTCCGCCTCCGCAAAGTCCCCGCCGGATGTCATGCCGTGTGGCGATGCCAGCTGGTAGGCGCGGCTCCAGTTTCCGTCTTTCAGGTCGGTGCGCATCGCAATCGAGCGCTCTTTCCAGAGTTTTGAACGGCCGGCGGCGGGCACGTCCTTGCCGTCGATCTGCGTGAGCAGCGGGATAGCGCCCTCCTGGTTGCCATGCGTACGGCGCCAGCGGGCCCGGTCATACAGCAAGCCGGGATTGTCCTTCAGGCTGTCAGGTACGGCACGCACCAGGGCATCGACATTGCGTCCGCGGCTGGCCAGGGCAATGCGGGCATCGACCAGTTTGCGATAGTCAGAGGACAAGAGGGATTTCAGGCGCGAGGCCGCCGTGCGCTGGTTGGTCCAGAGCAGGAATTCGACGCGCGCCTGGTGGTCGGCCTGGGTCAGCTGTCCGCCGAACCGGGCCAGCACCTGACGCTCCAGCGCCCGGTCCATGGAATTGTTGTGCCAGGCATCGCGGACGGCCTCGACAGCGTCATCCATCATGCCCACTTCGCGCAGCGCATTGGCCAGCGCCACCTTGCCCTCGCCCGTGCGCGGGCCGGATTTCCTGAGCCACGCGATCCGCTCGTTCGCAGACAGGGTGGACAGTTCGATGATTTCCTCAGCCCGGGCCCGCATGTTTCCGGCTTTCGGCCAGTCGTGCAGGCGCGTCAGTGCGTCATTGACCTCATCGAAGCCCATGCCGGGGACGCCTTCGCTGGCGCGTTTCCACATGATCAGGTCGCGCACGGCGGGATCGGTGGCTTGCCCCTGAAGGCGTGCAACTTCGCTCCATTTGTACTGCCCGGCAGCTTCCAGTGCCTTGTGGAGGATCTCCGAGTTCCTGGAATCCGTCGCCGTGGAGACGTAAGGCCGGTCGGGTTTCAGGCTGGGCGACTCCGGCAAACCGGCAGCGGCTGCACCGGAAACGGCAACGGCGGCAAACAGGGAAAGCGCGAACGGTCGGATCATGTGAGTTGTCACCGGGTGTTTATTTCTGAGCCAAAGCGTGGGAAGGCAGAGGCGATTCATATATGGATCATTCCAAACAACACCTGAATCGCGGCAAGAATACGATGTTTCATGGCTCAATCCCAGCGCTGGTCACTCCATTCAAGAACGGGGCCGTGGACAAAAAGGCGTTCGCCGAACTGGTGGAGCGCCAGATTGCCAGCGGATCGGCGGGGCTGGTGCCTGTCGGCACGACCGGGGAAACCTCGACCCTCAGCACGGACGAGCACAAGGCTGTTGTCTCGCTTTGTGTAGAGGTTGCTGCAGGACGGGTGCCCGTCATCGCCGGGGCCGGCTCGAACTCCACCGATGAAGCCATCGACTTTGTCGGCCATGCCAAGGCCGCAGGGGCCGATGCCGCGTTGGTCGTCTGCCCGTACTATAACAACCCCAATCAGGACGGACTGTACGCCCACTTCAAGGCGATCAACGACGCCGTTGCCATGCCTGTGGTGCTCTATAACGTGCCAGGCCGGACTATAGTGGACTTGCAGCCGGCCACGGTTGCCAAACTGGCGCGTCTTCCGAACATTGTCGGCATCAAGGACGCAACCGGCGATATGGCGCGCGTTTCCCAGCACGCGGCGCTGATCGGCGAAGGGGAACAGTTCGTACAGTTGTCCGGCGATGACCCGTCGGCGCTCGGCCATCTGGCCATGGGCGGGGCGGGGTGCATCTCGGTCACCGCGAATGTCATGCCGGAGGCGTGCGCAGCCATGCACAAGGCTTTCCAGGCCGGGGACTTCGAAACCGCCCAGACCATTGAGCGCCGCCTGATCGCCCTGCACAAATCCATGTTCTGCTCGCCCTCGCCGGGACCCGCCAAATACGTGCTGCACCGCCTCGGCCTGTGTGAACCGGACGTCCGCCTGCCGTTGACCCCACCAGATCCGGCGGCCCATGAGCAGATCGACGCTGCCATGGCACTTGCCGGGCTTCATGCCTAAATAGGGCCCATGGCAAAGAGTAATCAAACCAAGGGCCGCTCGGACGGGCTGATCGCGGAGAACCGCCGGTCACGCCGCGACTATGAAGTGGAAGACACGCTCGAAGCCGGCATTGTGCTCGTCGGTTCCGAGGTGAAGGCCCTGCGCGAAGGCAAGGCCAATATCGCAGAGGCCTATGTTAGCCCCGAGGAGGGCGAGCTGTGGCTGGTCAATTGCGAGATCCAGACCTATGCCGGCGCCAACCGGTTCAACCATGAACCCCGCCGCAAGCGGAAGCTGCTCGTCTCGCGCCGGGAACTGGCGAAACTCTCGCAGGAAGTCGAAAGGGCCGGGCGCACAATCGTCCCGCTGAAATTCTATTTCAACGACCGCGGCATCGCGAAGCTCCTGATCGGCACGGCCACCGGCCGCAAGAATTACGACAAACGCAACGTCGAAGCCAAACGCGACTGGGCCCGGCAGAAGGCGCGGATCCTGAAAGAGGGGTGACGGCCTAGCCGATCGCTTCCCGCGCCATCGCGAACACGTCTTCGAACATTTCCGCCGTCAGGCGGCCGGTGTTCGTGTTGTAGCGGGAGCAGTGATAGCTGGAGACCAGCAGGTAATCGCGCCCGCCAAAGCTCACCTCATATCTTGTTCCGTGCCCGAACGGATGATCCTTCAGTTTCAGGCCGAGCGCGCGCACGGTCGAGTCATGCGAAATCTTGCCGAGGCAGAGCATGACTTTCAGCTTCGGCAGCGCCTCGATCCGGGACAGCAGGAAGGGCCGGCAGGCATTAATCTCCGCGCCGACGGGTTTGTTCTCCGGCGGCACGCAGCGGACCGCGTTGGTAATCATCGCGCCGGTGAGGGCGAGGCCGTCGCCCGGGTCGGCGGCATAGGTGCCTTTGGAAAATCCGAACTTGTCGATGGTGGCGTAGAGCAGGTCGCCCGCCCAGTCGCCGGTGAAGGGCCGCCCCGTCCGGTTGGCCCCGGTCACCCCTGGTGCGAGGCCGATGACCAGCAGCTCGGCCGCCTCATCGCCAAAACTTGGCACCGCGCCGTTGAACCAGTCCGGCTCCTTCACGGCGACGGCCTCGCGATATTCCACAAGGCGCGGACACAGCGCGCAATCCTTCGGCGCTTCGGGCGGGTAAGTTGGGGTTTTCATCCGGACTATCTGGCCTGATTCGCGCACCCGCCCACTTGCCCCGACTCACGGGCGCCGCCACAACATGGGCCATGTCTGCCGCTCCCACTCTCGACGATGCCCGTGACCTGCTGAAGCGGGTTTATGGCTATGAGGCGTTTCGGGGCTTGCAGGAGGATGTGATTGCCGATGCGCTGGCCGGGCGGGACGCGCTGGCCGTGCTGCCGACCGGCGGTGGCAAGTCGCTCTGTTACCAGATCCCGGCACTGTTGCGCCCGGGCGTCGGCCTCGTCGTGTCGCCGCTGATCGCGCTTATGGCCGATCAGGTGGATGCGCTGAAGCAGGCCGGTGTGCGGGCCGAACGACTCGACAGTTCCATGGATTTCAGCGCGCGCGCGGATGCGCTGGACGCCGCCCAGCGCGGCGAGATGGACCTGCTTTACGTCTCGCCGGAAGCGCTCGGCACGGGCCTCGCGGACCGGTTGGCGAAGATGGATATCTCCCTCATCGCAGTGGACGAGACGCACTGCGTCAGCCAGTGGGGCCATGACTTCCGGCCGGATTATCGCGCGCTTGGCCGTTTGAAGGATCTCTTTCCTGGCGTACCCCGCCTTGCCGTCACCGCGACGGCCGATGCCCGCACGCGGGATGACATTCTCGCCCAGCTGAACCTGACGCAGCCGTCCGTGCACGTCGCCAGCTTCGACCGGCCGAACCTGGCCCTCGCCGCGGAGCCGAAAGAGGGCAATCGCACGCAGCGCGTCGTCTCTCTTGCGAAGGCGCGGCCTGGGCTCTCCGGTATCGTCTATTGCGCCACGCGCAACGCCACCGAAGACCTGGCCGAGGCGCTGGAAAAGGCGGGTGTGCCTGCGCTTGCCTATCATGCCGGGCTCGACGCGGGCCTCCGGGCCGAGCGCCAGCGGCGGTTCCTGCTGGAAGACGGCCTCACCATGTGCGCCACGGTCGCCTTCGGCATGGGCGTCGACAAGCCGGATGTGCGTTTCGTCATCCATGCCGATCCGCCGAAGACGATGGAAGCCTATTGGCAGGAAGTCGGCCGGGCAGGGCGCGATGGCGAGCCTGCCGAGGGTATCGCCCTGTACGGCCCGGCGGACATGCGCCGCTCGCTCAGCTGGACCTATGAGAGCGATGCGCCGGACGAGGTGAAGCGCGTCCAGATTACCAAGACCCGCCAGCTGTTCGCCTTTTTCGATGGCGATGAATGCCGCCGCCTCGCCGTGCGCCGTTACTTTGGCGAAGAGACCTCCGAGACCTGCGGTGTCTGCGACATTTGCCGGGGCGAAGGCGGGGAGAGCCATGACGCGACTCGCTGGGCCCAGATGGCGGTCTCCGCCGTGCTGCGCTGCGGCCAGCGCGTGGGGCGCGGGCGCCTGATCCAGCACTTGCTCGGGCAGGCGAAAGACGCCCTCGACGAGGAGCTTTCCACCCAGTCCACCTTTGGTATTGGCGCGGAGTTGCCCAAACAGGGCTGGAACCGCATTTTCGATGCGCTGCTCTATGACGGTATGCTGGCCGAGGGCGGCGATGCGATGCGCCCGATCGTCATGGTGCCGGATGGCGATGCGGCGCGGGCGCTGTTCAAGGGCGAGCGGACGCTGTTTCTGCGGGCTGATCCTGCAGCTGCCCGCCGCCGCAAGACGGGCCGGGTGGCCCGTGCCGGGGTGCAGGACGACCTGTCAGAGCGCGATCAGACCCTGTTCGATGCCCTGCGCCTCTGGCGGACCGAAACCGCCAAGGCCCGCGGCGTGCCGCCTTACGTGATCTTCCACGACCGCACCCTCGCCGAAATCGCCCGCGAACGCCCCGCAGACGCCACCGCCCTGCGCGACATCAGCGGCGTCGGCGAGAAAAAAGCCCAGCGCTACGCCGAAGATGTCGCCCGGATCGTGGCCGAGGCGGCATAATCCCCCTGTGGAACAGCGCATCCCCACCCTTGACCCGGGCGCCGGGGCACCGCACCTATGACTCCATAAGAATCCCCGCGAACCGGAGACATCATGGACTATTCTTCCCGCGAGCCGCGCCTCGACGACGAGAATGAAGAGAAAAAGGCTTCCGAGCCGAATGCCTTCCTTGAGGAAGCGCTGTTCAAGGCCCGCACGATCCTGCTGACCGGCGGAATCGACTTCCTGCAGGCCCGCCGCGTGTGCGAGCGCCTGCTGGCGCTGTCGTCCGAGAATGACAAGCCGATCCTGCTGGTCCTGTCCTCGCCGGGCGGCCACGTCGAATCCGGCGACATGATCCACGACATGATCAAATTCGTGCCGGCGCCGGTGAAAATCCTCGGCACGGGCTGGTGCGCCTCGGCTGGCGCGCTGATCTATGCCGCTGCGGCCAAGGAAAACCGCTACGCCCTGCCGAACACCCGCTTCCTGCTTCATGAACCGCGTGGCGGCGTTGGCGGCCAGGCGACGGATGTGGAAATCCAGGCCCGCGAAATCATCAAGATGCGCGAGCGCCTGAACAAGATCTTCGCAGCCGCCACCGGCAAATCGCTGGAGCAGATCAAGGAAGACACAGACCGTGACTTCTGGATGGGCGCGGAAGAAGCCGTCAAATACGGCCTCGTCCACAAGATCGTCAGCCATCACAGCGAGATCGACTGACCCGTCAGGGGAAGAACGGTTAACCTGCCGGTAACCAAAAGTTAGCGGCCTCTCAATCATTCCGGGCGATGATTTCTCTTCTGTTAGACTGAAGAGAGACCGCCCGGATGCTCGCGCGTGTCGAAGACATTTCTTTGCCAATCCCGCCCGTTGCGGCGGATACCAATTGCGCGGCTGCGCTCAGCCTTTTCCTGTCCGATACATCCCTATTTGCGCTGCCGCTGCGGGAAGAAGACGGCGCGCTGACGCTGGTCACCCGCGCGGCTGTCACCGAAGCCATGGCAGGCCCTGAGGGGCGATCGGTCTGGGCCTCCCAGCCCGTCTCGATGCTGGCGTCCGAATCTCCGCAGATTGTTGAGGCAACGGCGCCCGCCGGCCTCGCTGCCGGGATTGCCGCCACCAAGAACCCGGACGCCCTCGGCGAGGGTTTGATCGTCGTCCAGGACGGTGCCTATCGCGGACTGGTCAACCCCGCTGCGCTGACGGCGACGATCGCCAGGGAAAATGCCGCGCGCGCCCGCACGCTGGGCCAGGCTGCCCGTCGCATGGAAGCGGCCAAGGCGAAACTCAATTCCGCCGCGCGCGAAAAAGCCGATTTCCTGGCGTTCCTCGGTCATGAGATTCGCACGCCGCTGACCGGTATCCTCGGCGTTGCCGACCTGTTGCAGGACAGTGTCTCCGGCGGAGAGCCGAAGCGGCTGGCCCGCACCATTTCCGAAAGCGGCCACCATCTTGAGCGCCTGTTGAACGACCTGCTGGACCTGTCGCGTCTCGAAGCCGGCAAAATGCCATTGCATGCGGCGCCTTTCGATCTGGATGAGTTCGCCGCCGAGGCCCGGGATGTCTGGCAACCGCGTTCGGACGGCAAGCGGGTTGCCTTGCGCATTCATGTCGAGGATGGCACGCCGCGGATCGAGGCAGATGCCCTTCGCTTGCGCCAGATCCTGTTCAACCTGCTCAGCAATGCGCTGAAGTTCACTGAACACGGTCATGTCGATGTGTCGCTGGCCACCTGGCGCGATGAGTCGTCCCTTCGTTTGCGGATGAGCGTGTCCGACACGGGGTGCGGCATCACTGAAGAAGACAAGGCGCGCCTGTTTGAAGCGTTCGAACAGGCCAGTGCCACGACAGCCCATGTGCATGGCGGATCGGGGCTTGGCCTTGCGATTGCCAAATCATTGGCCAGGGCGATGGGTGGAGAAATATCTCTGGCCGACAATCCTGACGGAGGCAGCATCTTCACGGTCGACCTGCCGGTCCAGAAGGCCGGTCCGCGTCTGGTCGCCAGCCCGGCACCGGAGAAAACCCTCCGGCCCCAGATGGGCAAGTTTGAATTGGGCCGCATCCTCGTCATCGAAGACCATGCCGCCAGTGCACTGGTGATCACCGAAGCACTCCGCGCGGCTGGCTGGGAAGTGGACCATGCCGCGAACGCTGCGGCGGCGCGCGAATATATATTCGACGTTGGCTATCAGGCGATCCTGACCGATATTCACTTGCCGGATGAAAGCGGGGACATGATCCTGAGTACCCTGCGCACCACGCCGGGGCCGAATTCCGAAATTCCCGTGCTCGCCGTGACGGCGGACCTGACCGATACCCGCCGGACGGCCTGCAAGGCGGCAGGGTTTGTTGCCATGATCGAAAAGCCAATCCGTCCCCGTACGATGGTCGCGACACTGGCCGACATCCTGATGATGGGCGACAGCCCGGATGCCTGGGCGAGAGTCGGGTAGCCTCGCAGGGCCGAGGGAGGAGCGCCTCGCCTGACCAACAGATTACAGACAGGAGTGAGGGCCATGAGCCGGGAAGTCCGAAATGTGCTGGCCCGGCTGCGTTGGCCTGAAGAATATATCAGAACCCTGCGGGACATTTTCGCGCCTGCGGAAATCCATCTTGCGGACAAGGACGATACTGAACGGGTCCGTGAATTGCTTGGTTTCTGCGATGTGGCCGTCATTGATGGCGTCCTGGATGACAGCTTTCTGTCGGCGCCCAATCTGAAGTGGGCCCATTGCGACCAGTCCGGTATCGATGCCTATGCCCCCCGTCGCCTTGCCGACAGCGATCTCATCGTGACGTCTTCCAAGGGGCGTTCCGGTCCGGTGCTGGCAGAGCACGCGGTCTTTTTCATGCTGGCCTTCTGCTATGATGTGAAACGCCTGTTGCGCGCCCAATCGAGACGCGTCTGGGCAGATCACAATCAGGACGGGTTGCGGGGCTTGTACGGGCGCAAGGTGTGCATCGTCGGATATGGTGCAACCGGCAGCCATCTTGCCCGGCAGTGCCGCGCCTTCGGGATGGAGATCACGGCCTATCGCCGCCGGAACATTCCGGCAGATGTCGAAGGTGTCACGATGTTCTCGCTTGAAGCGGGGGACCGGCTGGAAGAGGCCGTACGCGGCGCCGATTTCACGGTCATGTGCGCGGCGCTCAATGATGACAGCTGCCACATGCTGGGTACTGACGAAATTGCGGCGATGAAGCCGGGCGGTGTTCTGGTGAACATGGCGCGGGCGCAGCTGGTCGATGATGTAGCCATGCAGGCTGCACTGCGGTCAGGCCAGTTGGGCGGGGCGGGGCTGGATGTCACAGATCCTGTCGAGCCGTTGCCGCCGTGGCATCGCCTTTGGGGGCAGCCGAACCTCTTGCTCACACCCCATGTTACGCCGCAAATGCCAGATCGCACGGCACGCACGCTCGACATCCTGCGGGAAAACGCCGGTCGCTATCGGCGCGGAGAGCCGCTGAAATTCGCGTTCGGGGTCGAGGATGTGTTCTCGCGCGGTCAGCGCCCCGAATATTTCAGGGGCTATCATCGCATCATGGCGACCTGGAAATGGATCGGCGAACGTCTCGCCTAATCCGCAACGGCGCTGGAGACCGGCGCCGGGGACATGTCCGGCTTCAGGAACCGGATTGAGGTGAACAGCGCGATGGTTTCGCAAAGCAGGGTCGTGAACGTGACGGTGATCCGCCAGCCCGCCACTTTCTGCAGCCCCTTGAACGGGAAGGCGTGGCGGCGGTGATCGCGCAGGAAGCCGCGTTGGCGCGAAAATTCCGGCACAAGGTTCCATTTCTTGTAGAAGTATCGTTCCGCCTTCATGCAGCGAGCCGAATTCCAGCGCAGGCAGAAATACGGGATTTCGCGCCAGGTCAGTTTCTTGCCAACGGCATAGGCGACAACTGAAGTCGGCTCGTACCAGATCGTCCAGTCTTTTTCCTTCGCTTTGAAGGCCATGTCGATTTCGTCGGTGAAGCCGACCAGTTTCGGATCGAACGGGCCAATGTCTTCCAGCATCTCGCGCCTGGCCAGAACGACGTGGAATTCCGTGCTGTCCGATTCTTTCCGGACGAGTTCGTCCTTCTTTTCGAGATAGGATTCATGTTCGAAGCCGTGCCGGCGATACATGTCACGGCCCTGTTCCGTCTCGGTGAATTTCAGGATGCCACCGGCGTGATGGATCTTGAGGTTCGGCATTCGGGATGCCGGTCCGACCAGGATGGTCGGCGTCACAAGCCCGGCGCCGGTTTCTTCGGCACAATTGACCAGCGCTGAAAGCCAGCCTTCAGAGAAGACCACATCATTGTCGATGAATACGACATAGGGTGTGTCCACAAGCGGAAGCGCAATATTGCGGGCATCGTTGGGCGTCACGTATCCTGGGCGGCGGATAAATGTATGGCCGTGGCTTTCCACATTGGCTTTCAGTTCGTCCGAGATTGCCTTTGGGGAGCCGCCATCAACATAGATCATGCGGAACGGCAGATCGGCGGTATCGAAAACGGCGTTCAGGGACATCGTCGCCTGCTCGAAACGCTCGCGAGGCGACACGATGATGGTGACAAGCGTTTGGTCATTCGGGGCCGCGTTAAGCATATTCTGTGTCCGTCTCACTGATGCTGGTCCATGAACCGGAATTCTTTGCGAATTCTGTGCCGGTCGGCCGTATCTTCGTGACGGCATCTTTCTTGCTCAGTCGAACAGGAGCTCATTTACTGGAAGGGACCCGTCTTGACGAAGTCCAACTCTACGCCCGCGCCCAGCGTGTC
The DNA here is from genome assembly GCF_000685235.1 of Hyphomonas adhaerens MHS-3. Classification (NCBI taxonomy): domain Bacteria; kingdom Pseudomonadati; phylum Pseudomonadota; class Alphaproteobacteria; order Hyphomonadales; family Hyphomonadaceae; genus Hyphomonas; species Hyphomonas adhaerens. Next base: position 340,091 of record NZ_ARYH01000003.1, on the reverse strand, counting down.
CGTCATTCTTCCGACGTTCAATCGTGCACACCTGATCGCCGCCAGCATCATGTCTCTGTTTGAGCAGACGTATCCGATTTCGGAAATTCTCGTCGTTGACGATGGGTCGACCGACAATACCGAGGCGGTCGTGGCCGGGTTTGCTGATCGGGTCCGGTATGTTCGTCAGGAAAACGGAGGAAAGAACGCTGCCATCAATACCGGCCTGAAGGGTGTCGAAGGGGATCTCGTCTGGATCATGGATGACGACGACCTGGCGCCGCGGGACGCTCTGGAACGGCTGGTGGCCCCCTTCATTGCCGATCCGTCGACCGCCATCACTTACGGCGCATTGCAGAAGTTCCGGGAAGACGACGTCACCGGTGAAATATACTACGAAATGACCCACCCCTATCCGCCGGAAGATGGCAGGTCGTTTTTCGTCCGGGTCATGGAAGATTGTTACATTACGGGGCAACCCTGCCTTCTGGTGCGCCGGTCCTGCTATGACGAAATCTTTCCGCTTCCTGAGAAAAACGTGATCTCAGAGGATTACGCGGTTCTGCTGCTTCTCGCCCGCCGGTGGTCCGCCACGCGCGTGGACGGTGTGACCCTGTTGCAGCGCCAGCATGACGGGCCACGTGGGCCGGCCGAAATCCGCTACGCCGCTGAATCCCGGAATGCCCGATGGAGCCAGGCGGACACGGAACTCCTGCGCAACCTGTTACCGCGTGTTTCCCTGGACGAATTGGCCGGGCGGCCGGGCGCAGAATTGCGGGATCCGAGGGAGCGGCGTCAGGCCCTGTTCCAGAAAGCCACGATTGCCGCCCGCAAGAAGCTCTGGCCAATGGCGCTTGAGGCCGTGCGCGAAGGCGTGAAAGAAGCGCCGAAGGCGCCGCTCAGCGATAGGGACCAGTTGATCCTGGGCCGGATGCTGGGCTGCCGGTACGGTCTCGACGAGCTTCTGGAAGCGCCTGAAATCCTGGACGATCTGCGCGACGCGTTCTCGGGCCTTGCAGAACAGCACAAAGCTGTCGGCGATATCGCAGCCTTGCTGCCTTATTTGGCAAAAGTTGCCTTGTCTGAAGGGGATATCCGCAAGGCCATGGGCTTCCTGCGCCTGTATTTCCGGTTTGCGGGCTTCGTACGGGGCAGCCAGCTCGTCATCTGGAAAGCATGGCGAAAATTATCCGGACAGGAACAAACCACCCCGGAGGAAAAGTCATATACCGGCGGGAGGATAGGCGAGGCGCACTGAACGGCCTCCGTATCAGAGAGACCACTGCCTGCGGCTCATCGCCTCCCGGGTGGACCTTGCATGGTGACACCCGATAGTCTCGGAAAATTGCCCATGCCCGAGATTGCCACCTCTTCTGCCCGCACCGCGCTCGTCCGCGGACTGGCCCTGAAATGCCCCGCCTGCGGGCAGGGCGCGCTTTACAGGGCATACCTGAAGCCGGTGGACACATGTGCATGCTGTGGCGCGCCGTTGGGGCAGGTTCCTTCCGAAGACGGGCCTGCATGGCTCACCGTGCTGATGCTGGCGCCACTTCTGGTGGCCATCACGTTTTTTGTGTCCATGTCGGATCTGCCGTTCTGGATCACCCTGCCGGGCGCCGCACTCGCCGTCACGGGCGCCGTCATGCTGGCCCTGCCGCGCGTCAAAGCCGGCTGGATCGCCGTGCTGTGGTCCATGGGGAAAGTTGGCGAGAGCCAGGAATAGTGACCGGGAGAATGGGCATTCGACGAATTAATCCGGGCATTTCAGATGCCGAGCCCAATCGGGCTCAAGATATTTGGACCGACTGGACGCGAGTATGACGATAAATCTGGTTCTTGGAGGCGCCCGGTCAGGCAAGAGTGCGCGGGCGCAGCGGCTGGCGGAAACGTACCAGGACCGGCGCGTCTATATCGCGACAGCCGAACCGCTTGATGCGGAAATGCGCGACAGGATTGCCCGCCATCAGGCGGATCGGGGGCAGGGCTGGCAAACGGTCGAGGCACCGCTCGATCTTGTCGGGGCTATGGAGACTCTATCCGGAGAGGACAAGGTCATTCTTGTCGATTGCCTCACACTGTGGCTGTCCAACCTGATGCATCACGAACGCGATGTGGAGACGGAAACCGCCAGGCTTTGCGAGTGCCTTCAGCGGCTGGATCAGGACGTCATACTTGTCTCGAATGAAGTTGGATTAGGGCTGGTGCCCGAAACACCCCTCGGCCGTCGGTTCCGTGATGCGCAGGGACGACTGAACCAGCGAATGGCTGAAGCGAGTGATATTGTCGAGTTTGTTGCGGCGGGCCTTCCCATCCGGCTCAAGGGGTAAGGGCGTCTGCAAGACGCTGTTCGCTTTCCGGATCTGCTGGCAGACCGATGCGAAGCATGTGATCTGACCACTCAAACCGGCGAACGTAGATGCCCTTTTGTGCCAGCCGCCGCCAAAGCGACGCAGCATCTTGGGTTTGCACAATTCGGAAAAGATCGCACCCTCCGACGACGCGAAGGCCCGCAGCTCTCAGTGTATCATCCAGATGTGCGCGTGCCTCCTTGAGCCTGTCGCGCGTTTTTTCCTGCCAGGACCGATCACGATAGGCGCGTGCCCCGATCGCCAGCGCAGGCCCGGATACGGGCCACACACCGAGCTGTTCCGACAGCGATGTGAGGATCGGAGGCGGCGCGATCAAGGCGCCGAGGCGGACACCCGCAAGGCCGAAGAACTTCCCGAAGGAGCGTAGAATGATCAGATTACTCCGGCCGCCATGAGCCGCGACACTCAGTTCCGGATAAAGATCTGCATACGCCTCATCGACAATCAGCCAACCGCCGCGAGCGGCGAGTTTCTCCGCCGCCGTCATCAGCCTGTCCGGATCAAAACGCCTGCCGTCGGGATTGTTTGGATTGCACAGGACGACGGCGTCCGCCGTGCCTGCCATGTCCAGAGGCGCGTCCGTTTCAACAATTTCACAGCCGGCGGACTTCCACGCGCGGGCATGATCGCCATAGGTCGGTGACAGGATCGCCACGCGCTCAGGCGAGATGACGCCCGGCAACAAACGGATGAGCAACTCGCTTCCTGGAGACAGCAGCAAGCTTTCGAGGGGCGCGCCGAAGGCCTGGGACATCGCCGTTCGGCATCGCTCGTATGCGGCCTGCGTCGGCAAGTGATGATACGCCGCTTCCGGAATTGCGCCTACTGGGTACGGCCAGGGATTGATCCCGGTCGAAAGGTCGATCCAAGGGGTCGGTGCATCCGGAAACGCTTCACGCATCCGGTCCAGCGCGCCACCATGAAGGAGATCGAGAGTCATGTTGCCACCTGCAGCAGAACTACGACGAACAATAGTAGGCCGCATATCGCCATCGCTTTGAGGTATAGGCTCAGCGCCCGGCGAATGTCCTGTGCAGAAGGGTCGGATGCTCCGGAATTGAGCCAGGGGTCGTCTGTTTGCTGCTTGCCATAGACCCGCGGACCGGAGAGACGTATGCCAAGCGCTGCGGCCATCGCGGCCTCCGGCCAGCCGGCATTGGGCGAACGGTGTCGGCCCGCATCCCGTACCATTATGCCAAAAGCGGAAAGGCGTGTTGAGGCGCACGCGAAGACGAGGCCGGTGAGGCGGGCCGGGATCAAGTTCGCAACGTCGTCCAGCCGGGCTGCAAATCCGCCGAACGCGGCATAGCTTGTATTCCGATGGCCGATCATGGAATCCAGCGTGTTGATGGCCTTGTAGGCAACAAGGCCGGGCAGGCCGAGAAGCGTGCCCCAGAAGAGTGGTGCGATGACGCCGTCGGACGTGTTCTCAGCAAGGCTCTCGATTGAAGCACGCGCTATCCCGGCTTCGTCCAGTTGTGCCGGGTCCCTTCCGACAATCAGGGAGACAGACTGCCGGGCGGCATCAATGTCTCCATACGCAAGCGGACGTGCCACGTCAGCGACATGTTTGTAGAGGCTGCGCGAGGCAAGCAGTATGGAAGCAATAAAGGCTTCGAGAAGGAAACCTCCGGGCGTGTCCGGAAGTCTTTCAGCGAGAAGCCATGCCGATGCGGTTGCGAGTGAAACGGCGAACAGGCTGGCGACCATTCCCGCGATGTAGCGAGTGGTATGCGGCCACCCATCCTGATTGAAGGCCTTCACTAACCACCGGACGAGAATGCCAAACCAGACCACCGGGTGCCGAATTAGTCTGAAAAGCCAGTTTGGCCAGCCGAATGCAATTTCAATTGCCCAAGCCGCCAGCATCAGTGCGGCAGGGCTCATCTGTGCGCGGGCTGCCAGCCGGGCGGCTGTGCACCCTCCAACAGCGCGTCGATGTTTACCTTCGCTTCAACGCCGTCCGCCAGTCTGTCGAGGGCCCGCTCGACAGTGTTGCTGTAAATGGAATGAGTGTCGGCTGTCCCGCCGGCTCGGGTGAGCCAGGCGCTTCTGAAAGCATCATTAGCGAAGGCGCCATGCAGGTAGGTTCCTTCGATCCGGCCGTTGGCGCTTCGGGCGCCGTCAGGCTCATTGGCGAAGTTGAACATGGGGCGGGCCGTATCCTCGCCGGTCGTCCGCCCGGTATGAATTTCGTATCCCAACACGGTCATGGTGCTTATCGCGCAGTCGCCGGATACGGGCGCGACTTTCTTGTCCGCCTGCATGAGTGTTTCGACGTTGAGCAGGCCCAGGCCCTGCGCCTCTCCGGGGACACCATCTACTCCCACTGGATCGACGACGCGGCTGCCAAGCATCTGATAGCCCCCGCAAATGCCAAGTACACGCCCACCTGATCGCGCATGCGCAATGATGTCATGATCCCAACCCTGCTGGCGGAGAAAGGCGAGATCGCCAAGGGTGGACTTGGTGCCGAACAGAATGATGACATCCGTATCGCGGGGAATATGCTGGCCCGGTGAAATCCAGCGGAAGTCCACACCGGGCTCGTGTTTCAACGGATCGGCATCGTCAAAATTTGCCATGCGTGACAGCATCGGCGCCGAAATCTTCAGTGCACCGCCGGTTGAGCGGTCCGGTCTCGACAGGACAACGGCATCTTCGGCGGGCAGCTCAGTGCTCACCGGCAGCCACGGGATGACGCCATGGCAAGGCCATCCCGTGCGCTGTTCAATCGCCCTGACGCCATCCTCGAACAGCGCCGGATCGCCCCGGAACTTGTTGATAAGAAAGCCGGTGATCATGGCCTGATCCTCTGGATCGAGCACGGACTGCGTGCCGACGAGGCTGGCGATCACGCCGCCCCGGTCGATATCGCCGATCAGGCAGACGGGGACACCCGCCCGGCGGGCAAATCCCATATTGGCGATATCCCGGTCGCGGAGATTTATTTCCGAGGGACTGCCGGCGCCTTCCACGATGACGAGGTCGTGGGAAGCTGTCAGGCGGCTGAAGCTCTCGATTACCTTGTCCATGAGCTCGCCGCGATGCGCCATGTAGTGGGCAGCGTCCATGGCCGTGACCGCCTTTCCCTGTACGACCAGTTGCGCACGCCGGTCGGTTTCGGGCTTGAGAAGGACGGGATTAAAATCCGTGTGTGGTTCCAGCCCGCAGGCCAGGGCCTGAAGCGCCTGTGCGCGGCCGATTTCTCCGCCGTCAGGACAGGCGGCGGCATTGTTCGACATATTCTGGGGCTTGAAGGGGGCGACACTCAGGCCGCGTCGCTTGGCGATCCGGCAGAGCGCGGCCGTAAGTACGGACTTTCCGACGTCGGACCCCGTTCCCTGCAGCATCAGAGCTTTTGCCGTCATAGAGTGCCTTCGATTTCTATCGTTCGGCCATCCACGCGCGCGCGTACTCCGTAGATGTCTGCAAGGCGTTCCGGCGTGAGCGTTTGCTCCGGTGGACCATCCGCCACAATCCGCGACTGTTTCATCCAGACGATGCGCGTCGCATAGCGCGCAGCCAATGTGATGTCGTGCAACACAACGAGCGCGCCGCCGCCCCCTTCGACGAACTGGCGGACAATATCCATGGTACTGAACTGATGGCGCGGGTCGAGCGCGGCGACGGGTTCATCCGCGACGAGCAATGGGGCCTCGGCGGCAAAGGCGCGGGCGCAGTGGACCCGGGCCAGCTCTCCGCCCGATAGCGTATCGGTGTTCCGGTTGCCCAGGTCAGTCAGGCCGCAGCGCTCGATGGCTGTGTCGACGGCTTCTGCGTCTTTCAGGCTGAGCTTGCCGGGGGCCGCACCATAGGCAAATCGTCCGAGGGCAACGACATCACGAACTGTATTCGGCCAGGCCAATGGGCGCTGCTGCGGGAGATAGGCCACGCGCCGGGCCCGTTGCATGGGGGAGAGTTTTTCACTGTCCATCCCATCAAGCGTAGCCAGGCCAGCGGATCGCTTCTCCAGGCCCAGCGCCGCCCGCAACAGGCTGGTCTTGCCTGCGCCGTTCGGACCGAGCAATGCAACCAGTTCACCCGGCACCAGCCGCAAATTCGCGTCGCGAACAAGCAAGGCGGCGTCGGCGGTTACGCAGAGATCTTGTGTAAGGAGTTCAGCCATTGAGCGCACGCCTCTGAATCGCGATCCAGACGAAGGCCGGCGCACCGATCAGTGCTGCAACAACGCCGAGTTTGAGTTCGTTCGATGTTGGCAGGATGCGGACACCAATGTCTGCGATCACCAGGATCAGCCCGGCAAGCAGGGCGGACGGTATAAGAGAGCGGGCCGGGTCGTGCCTGACGAACGGCCGGATAATGTGCGGCGCGACGATGCCGACGAAGCCGATGGCGCCTGCGAGGGCGACTGATCCGCCTGTTGCCAGACCTGCACCGAGCACGGTGAGAATACGCTGGCTTTGCAGATTGAGCCCGACGCCGCTCGCCGCCTCCTCGCCCAGTGTCAGGGCCGAGAGGCCCCGCCGGGACGACAGCAGAATTGCGGCGCCGATAATAAGGAAAGGCGCTGCCAGCCCCACTTCCTCAAAACTGCGATTGGCAACCGAGCCGAGCATCCAGTTGATCATGTCAGACAGGGAGAACGGGTTGGGTGCAAGATTCATCAGCAGGCTCATGGCTGCGCCGGAAAAACTCGACAAACCCACACCGATCAGGATCAGTGTGACGACGGACCGGGTGCGGATGGCGGCGAGTGCAATGAGCGCCGTCGCGGCGAGAGCCCCGGCAATCGCCGAGATGGGCAGTACCCAGGGGGAAATCGCAGCCAGCCCATAATAGAGCGAAAACGTTGCGAACAGAGATGCCGATGCCGACACCCCAAGCACACCCGGCTCCGCAAGCGGGTTCCTGAGCAGACCCTGCAAGGCGGCTCCACTGATACCCAGCGCGGCGCCGCTGACGAATGCCGCGACCGCGCGGGGCAGGCGGATCTGCCAGATGACGAGACGGTCACCGGCATCGGCGCCTCCGAAGAATGCTGCAAGGACGCGGTCGGCCGGCAAGGGGGTCGATCCGAGCAGGCAGGCGACAAAGATCGCCAGCACCGAAGCGGCAATCAGGCCTGGTACCAATAGACGGCCGCTCATGAGTCACCGCCTTCCGCCAGCGCTTCGATAGCGTCGATGATGAACCAGCCGCCGCAGGCTGTCCACGCGCCCTCGAGGGGGACAACTGTCTGGTCCTGCATCTGGCGTTTCGCAACAGGATGATTCATGGGACTCCAGGAATCGGGATGGTTGGTTTTCTGCTTAAAAAATGCCGCTGCGACGACATCCGGCTGCTCATAGGCGAAGCGTTCCAGTGGTATGGATCGCCAGCCCGGTGTGTCCTCGAAGTTTTCGAAACCCGCGGCGATGAGCATTTCATGGACCATGGAGCCAGGGCCCGTGGTGGCACCGGCGGGCGTCATGTAGAGCGCGGTCTTGCCGTCCGCCCGCTTGTGGACCCTGGCAAGACGCTCCCGGAATTCCGATATCAGCTGGCGGCCCTTTTCGCTTTGCCCAAGGCCATCGGCCATTTGTTGGATAAGGCTTGGAATTGAACCGACCTCTTCACCGTCGACATTGGACGTCCAGCCGACCGTGAGCACGGGGATGCCGGCACGCTTGAAAAATGCTTCGGCGTTCGGTCCGCCGCCATAGGCGCGTACGACTAGGTCTGGTTTCAGGATGAGCACATCTTCCGCAACAGGACGAACCGTCGGCACGCCAACCGCTTCGTCCCGCATATAGGAAAAATCCTTCACGGCATCGGGAGAGATGGCAAGGATCTGATCACGATCGGCAAATTTCAGGACATATTGGTCAGCGCAGTAGTCGAGACTGACGATCCGCATCGGGCGGGCGGTCTCTGACTTGTGCGGCATGGGAGGATTGCCGCAGCCAGAAAGCCCGATGACAAGGAGGAAACAGAAGATCGTCAGTCTCGACATGGCCGTTCCTAGTAGCGCAGCCTGATTCCGACGGAGCCTGACAGACCCGGCGTGCCATAGCCGAGAATCTGTTGGTACTCTTCATCGAACAGGTTTTCGATACGGCCGTAGAGTTCGACGCTGTCGGTCAGGTCGTAACTGCCCGTCAGGTCGACACGCGTCCAGCTGTCCAGCGTCGTGCCGTCTGTATTGGCTTCGTCTCCATTGAATCGAACGAGGACGGCGCCCGAGAACGGCCCTTCTGGATCATATGACATGGTCACATCGCCAGAGTTTTCCGGCAGACGGGCCAGCTCGTTGCCGTCACCGTCTTCTGCGTCGATATAGGCATAGTTCGCTGCGACGCCGAGCCAGTCTGTGAGCTGGTAGGAGCCGTAGAGTTCAACACCCTGCGATTTCACTTTCGCGATATTGTCGTAGCCGGCCGTATAGGAGAAATCGATCATGTTCTCCGTGTCCTGGTCGAAATAGGTGATCCCTGCTTTCGCCCGGCCGTCCTCGGAGGTCCAGTCTGCACCGATATCGAAAGCTTCTGAGCTTTCCGGCTTAAGATCCGCGTTCGGTTCAGTCAGACCACAGAATGTGCAGATGTAAGTCGACTGGAAGATGCTCGGGGCCTTGAAGCCTTGTCCCCAGCTGGCCCGCACGACGAGTTGTTCGACCGGATTGTAGGCGGCCGCCACACGACCGGTCGTTTCCGAGCCGAATGTGTCGTGATCATCAACACGGATGCCGCCCGTCAGAGTCAGTTTTTCGACAGGCTTGAACTCATAGAGACCGAACAGACCGTCTATGGACGATTCTGCATCATTCGCGGTTGTTTCTTCCCGCTCTGCGCCGAAGGCCAGCTTGTTCATATCGTTGACGGTGAACGTACCCTGATAACGATAGATCTGGCGGTCACCTTCGGCGAAATAGCTTTGAGTCCCATTCGTGAAGTTCTCGCGGGTGATGTCGGAATAGCCGACCATCAGGAGATTCTCGAAGCGATCATCGAATAGTGGCACCTTCAGCGAGACGTTACCCGAGAGGGTCTCATTCTGGGTACGTTCGTCACCGTCAGCTACGCTGCCCTGTGCACCGCCGGAATAGCTATCATATTCAGACTCGGCGTCGTTCCAAAGCAGGGTGGCTTCCAATCGTGCCTCGGCCGGCAGATTCAGCCCGCCTTTGGCGGAGAGTGTCGTTGAATCATACCCGTCCTCCTCGCCATTCCCGTTGGCTTCATCGGCCTTGGAGATACCATCCGTGGAGATGCCGCTGGCTGACAGGCGGAAATCGCCGGTCTCGTTCGCATTGCCGATGGAGGCGCCGCCGCGCAGGGTGTTGAAGGAGCCATATTCTGCATATGCACTGCCTCCAAGCTTGTCTTCAGGTTGCTTTGTGGTGATGGAGACCACACCGCCGATGGCATCTGAGCCCCAGAGAGTCGATTGCGGACCTTTGAGCACCTCGATCCGCTCGATGTCGGATGTGTCGAGATAAGCGAAGTTGAAGCTGCCGTCCGTGGTCGATGGATCTCCAACTGGTACGCCGTCGATCAGGACCAGGGTCTGGCCGGATGAGGCGCCGCGAATCCGCACGCTCGCTGCGCCGCCATAACTGCCATTCTGGTTGATGGTAACGCCGGGCGCGGAGGCAACTGCATCCAGGGCAAAATCGAAGTCGAGCTTTTTGAGATCTTCCGCTGTGATGATGCTGACACTGGAACCGATTTCGGTTTGGGTCTGATCGAGGCGTGAACCTTCAACGGTAATCGCTTCGAGTCTGCTTTCTTCAATATTTGAGTTCTGCGCGATGCCTGGCATGGCGAAGCAGAGTGTAACTGCGCCGAGCAGAGTCGTTTTATACGACATGGGTATTCCCCTCAGGAGCACCCCGCCGCCCGAAAGACAGGTGCCAATAACGACAAATGCTGGCCACACGGTACGAACCATGCGGGCGGCCAGGCCGATTTTCGAATGTCGTTACAAAAGGAGAGGCATCAGCCTTCCCGCCCGCTGAGAACTATTCCCGGCCTCCGGACGAACGACGCGATGGCAGGTCTCCTGGCTCACCGATCAATGCTTCAGGCCGCCTTCCCAGACCCCGAAGGGTCCAGTGGCTTAATGGCCATCAGCTCCTGGCTGACAGTTGCGGGTACAGCGCCGGATTCACACCGGCTTCCCTCGAGGCCCTTGTGAAGGGCACCATCTGGAGCGTTAGTTGTTGCAGTTGCGAAAGCCTGTCAATAGGCGTTGCGCCGGGTGACGCGAAGGCAGCGGTTAGAAATCAATTCCGCGCTGCGCCTTGATGCCGGCTTTGAAGGGGTGTTTCACCTCAGTCATTTCGCTGACGAGATCAGCGTATTCGCAAAGTTCCGGTTTCGCATCGCGGCCTGTCAGAATAACACTCGTCCGCTCCGATCGGGCTTTTAGTGCGTCGATGACGGTTTGAATGTCCAGGTAGTCGTAACGCAACGCGATATTGATTTCGTCGAGAACGACAAGGTCGTACTCTCCGCTTTCCATCATTTCACGCGCACGATTGAATGCCGATTCCGCTGCGGCAATATCGCGGGCGCGATCCTGCGTGTCCCATGTGAAACCCTCGCCCATCGTATGCCAGTCGACCTGGTCGGAGAATTTCGTGAAGAACTGGCGTTCGCCTGTGACCCATTTGCCTTTAATGAATTGAACGATACCGACCTTATGACCCCACCCCAGCGCGCGGATGATCACACCGAACGCCGAACTCGACTTGCCCTTGCCATTGCCGGTGTGGACAAGCACGAGTCCCCGGCCGGGATCGCGTGCTTCAGACGTTTTCTTCTTCTGCTCAGTCTGCAGCGCTTTCATCTTTTCGGTGTGGGATTGCGGGGTGGTCATTGCCGTGTCCTTTCTACTGATCCAGCGTCACATAGCGGCCAAAGCCAATGGACGTTTCGTGGCTTTCAGCCGTGTCATCCTGTGCCAGCGCAACCTTGATGACGCCGGCATGAGTGACAACCAGGCTGTCTCCGTCAAGTTGTTTTAGGCTTGAAAGCGCGATCCCAACACGTGCGCGCAGCATCGCGACACTCTCCCCACCATGAGGGCGGGCGTGGAGAAAGTCCGCCGCCCAGGCATCGATTTCAGCCCGGGGAATGGTGTCCCATGCCTGACTCTCCCAGCGCCCGAAATCCATTTCCCGAAAGCGATGATCCTCTGTCAGCGGACGATTCAGGTCGGCTGCGATTTGCTCGGCCAGATGGCGGCAACGGGTCAATGGGCTGGTAACGATTCGCTTGAATTCCGGGAGGGTCTTGATGAGTGTAGCATACTCATCGGCGAAACTCGCGGTGAGCGGGAGGTCGGTCATGCCGTAGCAAATGCCAGGTGCAACGGCGGGCTGCGTATGACGCAACAGTATTACAGCCATGCAAGTAATCCGAGATAAAAGCCCGTCTCACTGGCCTGCTGGACGGCGCCGAGCGTATCGCCGGTATATCCGCCAAGCTTGGGCTCGAAAAACAGGCGCATGCAAACATGGCCAATGGCGAGCCCGATCAATCCAAAACCCATTGTGGAGATTGGCAGGAAGAGTTGCCAGACAAGAATTATTCCGAGCCCCGTCAGGCAAACGATAGCCAGCCCTTTTGCGGTCAGTCCTTTCGCGACGGGCTTTCCGGTGCCGTCGGTGCGCACATAGCGGCTGGTCATGATGACCAGAACGGCCGAAAGACGAGACAAGCCATGCCCTGCCAACAAGGCGCCAATGACCAGTATGCCGGACATTGAGCTCAGCGCCGCTGCTTTCAGTAGAAGGACAATAATCAGAGCTGCGGTGCCGTAAGTGCCGATCCGGCTGTCCTTCATGATGGCGAGAGATTTCTCGGGCGTAATCCCGCCGCCGATCCCGTCGAACGTGTCGGCCAGCCCGTCCTCATGGAACGCGCCTGTCAGCAGCAAACCTGCGCCAAGTGTGAGCAGCACAGCGATGACCGCAGGAAAGATCAGTGCGGCCAGCCAATAGACACCTGCGCACACGCCACCAATGATCAAACCCACCAGAGGGTAATAGGCGGGTGACGCTTCAAAACGCTCTGGCGTATACCCAACCTGGCCGGGCAGCGGGATCCGCGTCAGGAATTGAATGGCCAGCAGTAATTTTATGATTTCGCTCTTCATGCGGGGCCGCTGACCCCCGCGCTGTCGAAACTTGCCATCTCGCGAAGCATGGCTGCTGCTGCCTTCACCAATGGCCAGGCGAGCAGGGCGCCGGTGCCTTCTCCCAGCCGCATGTCCAGGTCGAGCAAAGGTTCTGCACCGAGGGCTTCAAGAACCTTCGTATGACCCGCCTCAGCGGAACGGTGTGCGTAGATGAAGTTCTGCTCACAGCCTGGCGAGAGATCGCGCGCACATAGAGCGGCGACGGTCGCGATGAAGCCATCGACGATGACGATCTTGCCCGCCTCGGCTGCGCTGGTCATGGCGCCGGCCATGGTCGCGATTTCAAACCCACCATATTCAATCAGCGCATCGGTGGCGGTGAGTCTGTCGGGGGTCCGCAGTGCTGCGTTTTCCAGCAATGCCCGTTTGCGTGACACGCCGTCTGGCTCCAGCCCCGTTCCTCGTCCGACCAGGTCGCCAACAGGCGCTCCGAGTAGCTTGGCGGCAATCAAGCTCGCTGACGACGTATTCCCGATGCCCATTTCACCAAAGCAGGCGGCATGATGCTCGCCTTCCAAGCCGATCATCCGGCCGTTCGCAAGGGCTGCCTGACATTGACCTGCATCCATTGCCGGCCGCTCAATTGCATTCTCCGTTCCTGCGGCGATGCGGCAGGAACGTAAGGCCGGGGCCCTGATCGGCTCGCCTGCCACACCGCAATCGATCACCTGAACATCGACTCCAAGTGTCCGCGCAAACACATTTGCTGCGGCGCCGCCGGACAGGAAGTTCAGGACCATCTGACGCGTGACGTCCTGGGGATAGGCCGAGACTCCGTGGCAAGCCATGCCGTGGTCGCCAGCAAATATCGTCAGGCGACACGTCTCTGCGACCGGCTTGAGGGCGTGTTGGATACGCGCGATCCGAGCCGCGAGCTGTTCAATCCTGCCGAGCGCACCGACGGGTTTGGTTTTGGAATCAATTGCCGTTTGCAAGGCACGCAGAAAATCAGCCTGAGTCGTGGTCATGGCACCGCTTTACAGATTTTGACTGCCAAAGCGATACCGGGTTTTCTTTCATCTGCGCAAAAGGTGCAGGACCGCAGCGACTTTCATCAACGGTGTTTGTACGGCGCGACGAAAAAAGTGCCTTCCCATCTGTGGTCAGGCAATTGCAGTCAAAAAATTAAATGAAATCAATGCCAAAATTGGCAGGTGGTGGTTCGGGGGAGACTTGAACTCCCGACCTCGCGATTATGAGTCGCGCGCTCTAACCAGCTGAGCTACCGAACCGTTCGCTGAAACGAAGGGGCCTCATACACGCGGGCGGGCCAGCCTGCAAGCGGGCGATCTGCACCTCATTGCATCGCTGCATCCCAATGACTGCAGCGAAAGTGCGCCAAGCATCCTCCCACTCGGTGCGATGATGCGTTCAGGTCCTGGATTCCTCTGCGTCAACGTGCGCGACGGTGGGCCCGGAATGAGAACAGGCAGGACCGGCGGCCCTGCCTGCTGGAATTCAGAAGTGGGCCAAGGCCTATTCCGCCGCGACGGTCTCTGCGGCGGCTTCCTGCTCGGAGAGGAAGCGTTCGGCGTCCAGCGCGGCCATGCAGCCCATGCCCGCGGCGGTCACGGCCTGACGATAGGTCTCGTCGGTGACATCGCCGGCGGCGAACACGCCGGGGATTTCGGTCTGGGGCGTGCCGGGCTTTGTGATGAGATAGCCATTGTCCTTCATGGCCAGCTTGCCTTTGAACAGCTCCGTCGACGGGGCGTGGCCGATGGCGATGAAGACGCCATGGACGGGGATGAGCTTTTCTTCGCCGGTCGTTACACTCTTGATCTTCGCACCGGTCACGCCGAGCGGATTTTCATCCCCGACGACTTCTTCCAGCACGTGATCCCAGATCACTTCGACTTTCGGATTTTTCAATAGGCGTTCCTGCAGGATCTTCTCGGCGCGGAAGCTGTCGCGGCGATGTACGACGGTGACCTTGGAGGCGAAGTTCGTCAGGAACAGCGCTTCTTCCACAGCGGTGTTGCCACCGCCAACGACCAAGACGTCACGGCCGCGATAGAAGAAGCCGTCACAGGTGGCACAGGCGGAGACGCCAAAGCCCTTGAACTTCTCTTCCGTCGGAATGCCCAGCCATTTGGCCTGGGCGCCGGTGCTGATCACGACCGAATCGGCGGTGTAGACGGTGCCGCTTTCGCCGATCGCCTTGAACGGGCGGCTGTCGAAGTCGACTTCGGCGATGTGGTCGTTCTCGACTTTCGCGCCCATGGCTTCGGCATGTTCCTGCATCTTCACCATCAGGTCCGGGCCCTGGATCTCGGTAAAGCCGGGATAGTTTTCCACTTCCGTGGTGATGGTCAGCTGGCCGCCGGGCTGTATGCCGGTCACCACCAGCACATCGCGCAAGGCGCGGGCGCCATAAACGGCGGCTGTCCAGCCTGCGGGGCCGGAGCCGAGGATCAGGATTTCAGCGTGTTTTGTCTCAGCCATGTCGGTACTCCGGATGTGCCTGATGGAATCGGCTTTTGCACATAAGGCGGGTGTATCGAGGCTTAAAGGCCCCGGCCGCTCATATCAATGTGACGGGCGCCGGAAACTCAGCAGGGCTCCGAAACCACTTCCACCGTGGCATGGGAGATATCGAACCGTTCCGCGAGGCGGGCTTTCACCTTGCGCCGCAGGGTTTCGGTGCAAGCGCCATGAACGGCCGTGACTTCCAACGTGATCAGTGGCTTCGATTCGGTCAGGGCCCAGGCATGGATGTGTGCGACGTTCGAGACCTGAGCGACATGTTCTTCAAGGTCGTTCCGGATGTCTTCCGGCGACAGGCCTTCGGGCGTGCCCTCCAGCAGAATGTGACCGGACTGACGGGCGATCCGGACACCGGCGACGAGCACGAGCAGGGCCACCAGAACGGAGAGAATCGGATCCGCCGGGATCCAGCCCGTGGTGAGGATGATAATCGCCGCCGCGATGGCCGCGACAGAGCCGAGCAGGTCTCCGATAACATGCCACAGCGCGCCCTGCAGGTTCAGGTCATGCTGGTCACCGCCATGCAGTACCCAGGCGGCGAGCACGTTTACGACCAGGCCGCCGACGGCGACCCACAACATGATGCCGCCGAGAACCGGGGCCGGGTCCAGCAGGCGGTGGACCGCTTCCCAGACAATCCAGCAGGAGAGGGCGACGAGCGCGATGCCGTTCGTGAAGGCGGCGAGCACTTTCATGCGCCCGAACCCGTAAGAACGGCTTGGGTCTGCGGGGCGTTCCGCCAGCTTGTATCCCACCCATGCCAGGATGAGCGACGCGGCATCGGTCAGCATGTGTGCGGCATCGGCCAGCAGGGCCAGGGAGCCGGAAATAAGACCGCCGGTAACTTCCGCCATCATGAACGAGGCGGTCAGGACAGCCGCGATAGCGACTCGCCGGCGCGAATCCGCGGTCGTCATGTCTGCATGGTCATGGGAGTGCCCATGCCCGTGCTCATGATCATGCCCATGATCGTGGGCTTTATCTGGTAGGTTGGTGTTCAGGTCGCAGGTCATATGCCTGAGGTGGAATCCTTTCGTGGCAAGGTCAATTCGAGTGTAATAGCGTTGCGTTGTGGCCTGCCCGGATTTTCTGCGCTGCCGTTACGGCATTTGTGCTAGATTGCCCGGAAACAGAACAGAAAAATCCGGAGGAAATCCATGAGCCCACCGCGCCTGCGCCAGCTTGTGATTGCTGCTAACAGTCTCGACACGGCGGACACATTGAAGAGCGTCCTCAGCCTCGGGGAACCGTTCCCTGACCCCGGTGTGGCCGAGTTCGGCCTGGTGAATGCCGTGTTCGCGATTGGCGATCAGTTCCTGGAAGTCGTCGTGCCAACCAAAGACAAGGCGCCTGCCCGGCGTTTCATCGACCGGGGCGGTGAGGGCGGCTATATGGCGATCTTTCAGACCGACGACATGGAGGCCTTGCGCGCGCGGGTCGACGGGCTGGGTATTCGGCGCGTGTGGAGTATCGACCTGCCGGATATTTCTGCCAGCCACCTCCACCCGGCCGATATCGGCGGTGCGATTGTTTCGGTGGATGAGCCACGGCCGGCCGGCAGCTGGCGCTGGGGCGGGCCTGGCTGGCGCGAGAGATCTGCCCCCGGACGATTTACCCATGCAGTTCTGGAGACGCCCGATCCGGATGCGTTGGCGCAGAAATGGGGGCTCACCTTTGGCCTGACTGCAGACAGGCAGCGTTTGTTCCTAGCCGATTCTGTCATCTATTTTACTGAAGGGCCGGCCGACCGGATGACCGAATTTGGTATCGACATTCCGGATGCGGACAAAGTAATGGCTCGGGCAGTGGAAAAGGACCTGCCTGTGGAAGGCAGGTCCATCTCGATTGCGGGCATTACCCTGAAGCTGGACGGTTAGTATCCGTCGGCGACGCCGTCCTTGCGCATTTCCGTGGCGGCGATGTAGGCGCCCGTTTCAAAGTCACGCATGACGGCCTGATAGCCGCCTGCATTCGCCCCGCAGCATTCGACGTCCACGCCACGGGCTTCCAGTTCGGCGCGGGTTGCCGGAGGGATGCCGCTTTCCAGAAACACCTTGCCGGTATCCGCTTCGCAGGCCGGGTCTTCCAGGTTGTCGGTGGGCTCGCAGCCGCCGACATGTTCCCATCTGGCGGCATCGCCGGCTTCCTGCAGGCCCATGTCAAAATCGACGAGGTTCAGGATCACTTGCACATGGCCCTGTGGCTGCATGCCGCCACCCATGAGGCCGAAGCTGAGCCAGGGTTCGAACGGGCAGGCCTGTTCGATCGGGACCGCCCGAACCTGGCAGCCCGGCATGTCCTTCTTGAACGCAAATGCAGGAATGATCGTATGGAAGGGGCGCTTGCCCGGCTCCCAGACATTCGGATGGGCCGGGTCGAGGCTGAACAGCTGTCCGCGATCCTGGAACATGAAGCCCATTCCGTCGGCGACAAGGCCCGAGCCCATGCCACGATAGTTCGACTGGATCAGTGACACCATCATCCCGTTTTCGTCGGCCACTGTGAGGTAGGTCGTGTCGCCGTCCTCAAGCGCCTTGTCGGCGGTGGGGAAGTCCAGACCGGCTTTGACATTCGGCATGGGTTTGGACAGGTCGATAAGCCCGGCGCGCCGGGCATTATACCCGTCCGCGATGAAGACTTCCGGGTCGATCCCGGAAAACTCGGGATCGGCATATCCCTTGGCGCGGTCGGCAAAGGCCAGACGCTTGGCTTCCACCTGCGCCATGATGGAATCTGCCGAGCCAAAGCCCATTGAACGCAGATCGTATTTTTCGAGCATCTGCAACATCTGGAGCGCGGCGATGCCCTGGGTGTTGGGCGGCAGTTCGCAGACCTTGTAGTCGGCGCGATAGGTTGCGCAGACCGGGTCGACCCAGTCGCCTGTATGGCTGGCAAAGTCCTCATAACGCAGGAAACCGCCGATGCGCTTGAAGTAGGCGTCCATCCGCTCGGCCAGGTCGCCTTTGTAGAAGGCATCGCGGCCGCCTTCTGCGATCTTGGACAGCGTGTCGGCCAAGTCCGGATTGCGGAAAATCGTGCCTTCGTGCGGGGGCGGGGAAAAATAGGTTTCCTTCGCGTTCTCGTACTCCTCCAGCATGCCGCTTTCAAATGCTGGTTTGTAGCGTTTGGGACCGAAGTTCCAATAATAGGAGATGACTTCGGGGATCGGCGCGCCTTCGCGGGCATAGGTAATTGCGGGGGTCAAATCGTCGGCAATCGGCAGCTTGCCGAACTTGTCATGCAGTGCGAACCAGCCATCCACCGTACCCGGAACAGTCACGGATGCCGTGCCGAATGGCGGGATCTCCTTACCGTCCATGAAGGCATCGGCCTTTGCCTGAATGTCTTCAAGGGTTGCCCCCTTCGGACTGCGACCGGATCCGTTATAGCCGTAAAGTTGTTGCGTTTCCGGGTCCCAGACGATGGCAAACAGGTCTCCGCCAATCCCATTCCCCGTCGGCTCAACCAGGCCCAGCATGGCATTCGCTGCGATGGCGGCATCAACCGCGGAGCCGCCACGCTTCAGGACGTCGAGCGCCGTCTGCGTGGCCAGCGGGTGGGCGGTTGCGGCGGCAGCGTGCGGGGCGACGACCGCCGAGCGCACACCTATGCTGCGGCCTGTGGGCATACGGTCACCGGGACCGGGCGGAGTCTGCTCCTGCACGGTCACGGTTTCCGTCACGACGATCTCTTTTTCCGCCTCGCCTGAGTCAGGGGGCGAGGTCGCGCATGCGCTAAGTCCAACCGCCAGCGTCGCAGCTGCAAGTATCCGGGGCGCCTTCATGTCTCTTACCTCTCATGTTTGAGAGCGATAGTAGCGACCTTCGCCGGCTTTTCGAGTCCCGCGCCGGACGGACATAAGAGTCCCTGGGCTGCCAGCCGCCGTTGAAGGCTTCAATGTAGCTGTGCATCAATCCCTCAAGCATAGCTGACGACCTCCCATTCGATGCCATCATGGTCGTGGAAGTAGAACCGGCTGCCGGGATCATAGGTCTGGTGGCTGTGCGTTTTCAGGCCGGACTTCAGGATCCGTTGTTCGGCGGCGTCCAGATCGTCCACCAGGATGCCGAAATGGTTCACCGCGCCGGTGCGGTAATAGCTTTCCTGCTCCGGCCGGTCCTGCTTCGGAAGGGCGTACAGGGCGATGTACTCGTCATCGGTGCCGACATGGACAGTGTAGCCGTCATATTTTGACGGGCCTTCCCAGCGCACATGCCAGCCGAACAGGTCCACCAGCATGGCGGCGGTTTTCTTCGGGTCGGAGACCGTCACATTTACATGTTCAAACAGGGCGGGTTTCATTTCCTGGTTTCCTTTATTCCAATCTGTTGCGTTCTGATTTGACGACCCTAATTCCTCAACCTAACTTGAGGTCAAGCATATTTGGGAAGGAAAAAATCCTTATGAAACAGGGGCTCTCTATCGGAGATGTCGCGCGTCGCACCGGGCTTTCGGTTTCAGCGATCCGATTTTACGAATCCCGCGGTCTGGTGAAGCCTGACCGCCGGCCCTCCGGCCAGCGGGAGTTTGCCCGCGCCGACATACGCCGTTTGTCCTTCATTCTGGTCGCCCAGCAGATGGGTCTGACCATCGAGGAGATCCGGGATGTCCTCGGTCAATTGCCAGAGCACCGGGCGCCCACCAAGGCCGACTGGACGCGTATCAGTCAGCGCTTTCGCCAACGCCTCGACGATCACATCGCCATGGTGGAGCGGCTGCGCGACCGGCTGGACGGCTGCATTGGCTGCGGCTGTCTCAGCCTGAAGACCTGCAAGCTCTACAATCCCGACGACCGCGCGCGAAGCGCCGGTGCAGGACCCCGCTTCGTGATGACGGGAGAGAAGGTAGGATGAAAGGCACCACAGCCTTCGAGGCCGCGCGGGGCATCCTAGATGCAGCCGCACTCGAGGGACACTGGGTCATTCCCGGTGCATTGGGCGGGCTGGAAGGCAAAAAGGGCGCCTACGTCTTGCTGGTGCTGTTGGACAAGGCGCTTCCGGTCGGGGCAGGCCGGCAGAAAACGGGTCACTTGTCGCCGGGCATGTATGCCTACGCCGGCAGCGCCTACGGACCAGGCGGTCTCGCGGCACGCATCAGGCGCCACTTCAGGGCAGACAAGAAAGTTCACTGGCACATTGACCGGCTAACCCTGGAGGCGAGCGGCCTTGCCGCTTTCATCGTGGAGCATGGTGATGAGTGCCAACTCGCCCGGACCCTGCTGGAAACAGGCTGCGCGGAAGTTGCGCTGGAAGGGTTCGGCAGCACGGACTGTCTGACCTGCAGCAGTCATTTGATGACAATCGCCTGACCGGCCAGTTCGGGCCTAATCCGGCTTTTTCGGGAAATAGTGCATCGCCATGCGTGCAGTAATTTCCTGGCCTTCGCGGGCAAAGCGCGCTTCGGCTTCCACCGCGCGGTTGTCGCATTTCAGATAGTCGCGGGTGGTATCCTGGTAGGAAGTGTTGAACTGCGCCACCAGGCTGGAGCGCAAATTGCCGCGATTCGGCGCCTCATAGCTCAGCATGTCGGACATGTATTGCCGCCAGTACTGGTCATCCCTGCCATTGCAGCGCACCCGGATCGCGTGGGCGGAGCCCAGCACCCCAGCCAGATCAGAGGCATCGCGGAAATAGTCCGGTCCGCGCATCGGCAGGCTGGATTGCGCAGCGCTTGCGCCGCAGACCATCAGGGCGCTAAGCAGGACGACATGAAAACGTGCCTTGTTCATGAAAAGACTTTTGCCCGCATCCAGCCTCGGCTCAAGGATGTAGAACACAAACTTGATGTCCTCATTATGACCGATGAAGGGCGCTTCTATCATGCCGGTAGCCGGGTGGTGACTGACAAGGTCGAACCGGAGATTGTCTTTGGCAGCCTCGACTGCTTCTTCGGCCCTGCTGCCAGGACATTTGTTCAGACTGTGATGGCCTCTGATCGGCTGGACTGGTTTCAGTCTCCGGCCGCCGGTGTGGACAATGCGGCGCTGAAAGCCATTGGCAAGGCGTCGAAGCAATACACCACCAATCACACACAGGCCGAATCCATGGCCGAGTGGGCCCTTTGGGCCGCGCTGGATTTCCTGCGAGAAGGTCCGCAGCATCGGGCCCAGCAGGACGCGGCGGAGTGGAAGCGGGTCCGGTCGCGAGAGATTGCCGGCAGCCGCTGGCTGATCGTTGGCTATGGGTCAATTGGTGAGGCGGTGGGCAATCGGGTGACCGCGCTTGGCGGGCATGTGACAGGCTTGCGCCGTTCGCCGGGACCGGCACCGGGGGCACAGGAGATTCTGCCGTCCAGCGTATTGCCGGATGCGCTTCCGGACGCGGATGTCGTGCTGCTTTGCGTGCCGCATACGGCGGAGACCGAAGGCATGGCCGGGGCGGACTTCTTCTCGAAAATGAAGCCCGATGCCCTGTTCATGAATCTTGGCCGGGGCGCCCTGGTGGACGAAGACGCGCTGGTCGATGCCCTGGATAAAGGCCGTCCGGCGTACGCGGCTCTGGACGTGACAGGCGTAGAGCCGCTGCCGGCGGAAAGCCCGCTCTGGCATCATCCGAAAATCATGATCACGCCGCACGATTCTTCCCAGACGAATGGAACGATCCTTCGTGCCGATGGAACGTTCGTGGACAATCTCCACCGTTACCTGAACGGCGAGCCGCTCAGGAACCTCGTCGACCGGAAGGCCTTCGAGGACTGAGCGGCGGGGTCGTCCGTTTACGCCGTTTCTTTCGTCTTCATGCCGGCCATGCGGTCGATGGACGCTTCGGCGTCCCGCATGATGTCGGCGACAATCGCGGCGACGGGTTTCACCTCATGAACGCCGCCGGCCGACTGGCCCATGGCGAAGCAGGAACTATCGGGGTTGAGCTTGGCTTCGTCCGTGATGCCCCCAATGCCGCCGATGACTCCGGTCTGCGTGGAATGGATCGCCTGGTGCGGGAAAGGCTGGATATCCTGCGGGCGGCGTTCCCAGTCATTGATGTAGTCATTGGTCCGACAGCGCATCGGCTTGCCGGAATAGCAGCGCGTACGAGTCGTATCGGTGTCGCCTGCGCCGACGACGGCATCCTTGTACATGTTGGCCGCATGCGCTTCCTCGGAGGCGATGAAGCGCGTTCCCATCCACACGCCCTGCGCCCCGAGGGCGAGGGCGGCAGCCAGGCCGCGTCCGTCATAGATACCACCGGCCGCGATGACCGGGATTTTCACGGCTTCGACGGCTTGTGCCACCAGCGGCAGTGTGCCGACGAGGCCTGTGTGCCCGCCGCCTTCGCCGCCCTGCAGGATCACCGCGTCACAGCCGGCCTGTTCGGCCTTGATGGCGTGCTTCACCGCACCGCCGACCACCATGACTTTCACATTGGCTTTTTTCAGACGTTCCATGATCGGCAATGGCACGCCGAGGCCGGCAACGAAGGAGTCGGCCCCGCCATTGATGATGACGTCGACCGATTCTTCGAGGCTTTCCGGGCTGGCGGCGAGCAGGTCAACGCCGAACGGCCGGTCGGTCAGTTCGCGCACGCGTTTCATCTGTCCGGCGATGAAATCCGGTGAGGTGCCGGCCATGCCGAGCACGCCGTAGCCACCTGCATTGCACATGGCGGCACAGACTTCGGCATAGGAGACGCCGCCCATGCCGGCGAGCATGATGGGGTGCTGGACGTTCAACATCTCTGTCAGGCGGGTTTTCAGGGCCATTTTGGGCTTCCTCTCTCTGAATAGTTATGAGCCAAGGCTTACGGCCCGGTCGCAACGTCAACGCAATAGCTGGCGCCACCCTGCCGTGTCTCTGCCCCATTCCCGCCGCGTTCTGCCGTCAGGATAAGCGATGGACTGGCAGAATCGCCGGTCCGGCGTCACATGCGGAGGCCAAATGGACCGGCTCCTTATACCGGGCCGACTTCGTGAAGGACGCGGCAACCGGCCGACGGGCTTGCCCGGGAACAGGTCCGGTTGCCCAACTTCTGCCCTTTCCCGGGGGCTCTGGGAAAGGGGGCTTGGTTTGAAGAGGTTGCAAGGTGCGCCTGGTAACTTTTTGAATTGAGCTATCCGTTTGGCTTGGCGGATGCTATGACGCCGTCCGGTCGAAAGACCATTAACAGGGGTAAGATCATGAAGAATATCATCACTTTGGGCGTTGCAGCCCTCGCTCTCGCAGCCTGCGCACCGGCGGAAGCTCCGGCTGAAGATGCACCGGTTGTTGAAGAAACCACAGTCATCGAAGAATCGGCATCCGACGCCGCTGATGCTGCCGTTGATGCGGCTAATGAAGCTGCCGATGCAGCTGCTGACGCTGCCGATGCGGCAGAAGAAGCTGCTGGTGAAGCCATGGACGCAGCTGAAGAAGCCGCTGCCGACGCTTCCGAAGCTGTCGAGGACGCAGCCGACGCTGCTGCCGAAGAGATGACGGACGAAGACCCGCAATAAGCGGAATAGATTCTCCGGAATTGGAAAGGGCCGCTCCAGCAGGAGCGGCCCTTTTGATTCGTGTCCGGAATTTCTGGATCAGAACTTCTGGTAGCCGCCGTCGACCAACAGAGTATCGCCTGAGTGGAATTTCGAAGCGTCAGAGGCCAGATACACGGCGATGCCGCCGAAATCTTCCGGCTCGCCCCAGCGGCGGATCGGCACGCGGGAGATCACCTTGGTCTGGAACGCTTCAGCGCCCTGTGCCCCTTCCGTCATATCGGTCGCGATCCAGCCAGGCAGGATCGAATTCGCCCGGATCTGGTAACGGCCATATTCCGTGGCGATGGCGTTCATCATGGCGATCAGGCCGCCCTTGGTGTGGCCGTAGGCCTGGTTGCGCGCCGCGCCGGACAGGGCCGCAAGTGACGCCGTGCCGATCAGGCTGCCGCCGAGGTCACCAGCTTTCGCGCGGGTCACCATCGACTTCGCCGCCTCGCGCAGGGTGAGGAAGGCGCCTTCGGAGTTGATCCGCTGGTTGAAGCGCCAGGTTTCCAGGGTCATTTCGTGGAAATTCGGGGCACCGCGGCCGACGCCGGCATTGGCGATGCAGGTGTCGATGCGACCGAATTCTTCCTCGGCTTCCTTCATCGCTTTGACGACTTCAGCTTCTTCGCCCACGTCCACCTTCCAGGCTTTCACTTTGCCGGTGCCGAGGGCGTCGGCCTTTTTCACGGCGGCGTCATTGTCGGCTTCCTTGCGGCCCCAGATGACGACATCGGCGTTCGAAGCGGCCAGCGCCTCAACCATGCCGAGGCCAATGCCCTTGTTGCCGCCGGTTACGACGCAGACCTTTCCTGAAAGGTCGAATGGGGCGTAGGTCATGGCTTCCTCCTGAAAGACTTTGGTTCGTTGGTTTGGCGCCACAAAAGAGAGGTGACGCGGGGGCCGGTCAAGAGGCAGATTGATCTGCCGAGACCAGGGTGCGGGCCGCGTCGATGATGCGGCGGGTTTCTTCCCAGATTTCCAGGTTTTCCAGCCGGGCCGGGCTGATCCACTCGGCATGGGCAGCATCATCGCCCGCCATTACCGTACCGGAAACCCAGACAGCGGCGTAGTCGAACAGCACGAAATGCCGGGTCACATCGCCGGTGGTGCGGGAGGTGAAGATGCCGTCCACCACGTCCACGAGGCCCACCAGGCGGGCGGTGAGGCCGGTTTCCTCCTTCAGTTCGCGCAGCGCAGCATCGCTGGCGCGTTCACCGAACTCAATCTTGCCGCCGGGCAGCGACCAGCTGCCGGCCATCGGCTTCGTGCCCCGCCGGATCAGGGCGACGTCTTCGCCGCGAAAGCAAACTGTGCCGACGGCGGGAACGGGCTTCAATTCGGTCATGCTGCGCCTCCCAGTTCCAGCAGGACCACCGTCTCGACATGAGACGACCAGAGGAACTGATCCACCGGCTGCACAAGCATGATCCGATATCCTGCATCGACCAGCACGCGCAGGTCGCGCGCCAGCGTACCGGGATCACAGGAAACGTAGGCGACACGCCGCACGCCGCTATGGGCAATCTCCGACACCTGCTTGGTTGCGCCATGCCGGGGCGGATTAAGCACGATGCCCTGGAAACGGGATAAAGTGACGGCCGGGACGGGATTGCGAAACAGGTCTCGCACTTCGGCCGTGACCGGCTTCAGGCCGGGGGCCGCGCGGGCGGACGCTTCCAGCGCCTCGATCGCCGCCGCATCGCCTTCAGCGGCATGGACGCGGGACTCTTCGGCGAGACGCAGGGAAAATGTTCCGCAGCCGGAGAAAAGGTCTGCGACTTCCAGCGCGAATTTCAGGTGTTGGCGGACGAGGCTGGCCATGAAGGCTTCCGCCTCGGGACTCGCCTGCAGGAATCCGCCCGGTGCGGGGCGGAGGAATGCCTTTCCGACCTGGATTTCCGGCGTCGCTTGCTGCAGCGGAACGTCGTCACCGATCGAGACGCGCAGGAAGCCGGCGGCAAGCGCTTTAGCGCCGGCCATCATCACATCATGCGGCGCGGCGAATGTGGCGGTGTTCGTAACGTGCAGGTCCAGACCGTTGGGCATGGCGGAGACCTTCAGGACCATCTCGCCCTTCAACGGTGCCAGCGGAGCTGCCAGCTCTTTCAGGGCACTGAGTTTTCGCGTAATTTCAGGCGAGGCGACCGGGCATGTGCTGATATCGACAATGTCGTGGCTGCGCCGCGAATGGAAACCAAGTTGCACGCCTGCCTTCGTCCGCCGGGCCGCCAGCGACATGCGGCGGCGCGTGCCGGGCGGCGTGACCCAGGTGTCTTCCACATGAGGCTCCAGTCCGCGTGACTTCAATGCATTGATCACGAGAGACTGTTTGAAGTTGCGGTATGGTCCGTCGGAAAGGTGCTGCAGGCTACAGCTGCCGCAACGGTCGAAATGCGGACAGACCGGGATCATGCGGTCCGGCGAGGGCGTCACGATCTCCAGCAGGCGCGCCTGGTCGCCATCGAATGCGATGCGAACTTCCTCACCGGGCAGGGTGCGCGGCACGGAAATCCATGTGCCATCGATTCGCACCTGGCCGTCGCCTTTCGACCCCAGGCGTTCGATGACCACAGTGCTGGCGCCGCGAGCATCCGCGTCTGGAATAGCAGGCATACCGGGTCTCCCCACTGGTTGTGTCCCGATTCACGGGTTAGCACCGCAGGACAGTCGCGAACAGGAGGCTTGAATGGCGAAACCGGTGCAAATGCCTTTAAGTCTTGCCTTGCAGGGCGGTGGTGCCCACGGCGCCTACACATGGGGCGTCCTCGACCGGCTGGCGGAAGAGAATCGCTTCGATATCCAGGCCATCACGGCGACCTCTGCGGGGGCAATGAATGCGGTGGCCTTTGCCGGCGGTTATGGCGCGGGCGGGCTAGACGGCGCGCGGCAGGCCCTGGAGGCGCTGTGGCAGGCGGTGTCGCACAGCGGCAGGCCGGCGCGGGCCTATGGCGTGCC
Organism: Hyphomonas adhaerens MHS-3; assembly: GCF_000685235.1. Classification (NCBI taxonomy): domain Bacteria; kingdom Pseudomonadati; phylum Pseudomonadota; class Alphaproteobacteria; order Hyphomonadales; family Hyphomonadaceae; genus Hyphomonas; species Hyphomonas adhaerens. The sequence goes on along the minus strand of NZ_ARYH01000003.1, from coordinate 313,701 downwards.
CGGCCAGGCCGCCTTTGCATATGCCTCCGCGCTGCAGAGCTGGGCCAGTCCCTATGACTTCAATCCGCTGAAACTGAACCCGTTGCGGGATGCCGTGGAAAGCGTGATCGACTTCGAGGCGGTCCACGCCTCCGGCCTGCAGCTGTTCCTAAGTGCGACGGATGTGGAATCTGGCCATGTGAAAGTGTTTGCGGGTGATGAGGTCACCCTTGATGCGGTGCTCGCCTCGGCCTGCCTGCCGCAGACCTTTCAGGCGGTGGAGATCGATGGCCATGCCTATTGGGATGGCGGCTATATGGGCAATCCCAGCATCTTCCCGCTGATCTATGCCGGCGCGCCGACCGATGTGCTGCTGGTAACGCTGAACCCGATCGAGCGGCCCGGCGTGCCGAAGCGGGCAGGCGAGATCCAGGAACGCGTCAACGAGATCAGCTTCAACGCCGCCCTGATCGGTGAGCTGCGCGCGATCGCCTTTGTCCAGCGCCTGCTGGATGACGGCATGCTGAAAGCGCCGATGCTGAAGAAATATCGCCGCCTGAACGTGCACACGATCCGTGGCGGGGCCGACCTCGTGGACCACAGCCTGCACACCAAGTTCGACACCAGCTGGCGTTTCCTCACCAGCCTGCGTGACATGGGGCGTGCCGCGGCGGACGCCTGGTTGACGGGCGATGCAGACCTGGTCGGGACGAAGACGTCGAATTGCGACCTTCGGGAGGAGTTCCTGAAAGGCTAGGCTGGTGTGAGAAACCACACCCGCGCGGCGCCATAGTCGCGCGTATCCAGAGTTTCCCAGCCTTCCGGTGCGATCAGTTCGTCCGAGGCTGTCTCGACCACCGCGATGGCGTCGTCGGCCAGCCATTTGCCCTCAACAAGGCCGGCTAGCGCCGGAGCGACGAGGTCCTTGTGATAGGGCGGATCGAGGAAGGCGAGCGTGAACGGGCTGCCGACGCCCGCCGGCTTCTCGCCCAGATCGGTGGCGGAGCGCCGGTGGATCCGCGTGTTCCCATAAAGACCCAGCGTCTCGATATTGTCGCGGATCGCGCCGCGCGCTGAATGGTCGGTTTCCACGAACAGGCAGAAGGCTGCGCCCCGGCTGACCGCTTCCAGGCCGAGCGCGCCGGAACCTGCGAACAGGTCGATCACGCGCGCACCCTCGATCTCCGGCGCCCAGGGCGCATGGGCCAGCATGTTGAACACGCTTTCGCGCGCCCGGTCGGCCGTCGGCCGCGTGCCCTGTCCCTTTGGCGCAGCAATCGCGCGCCCCTTGTGCTGTCCGGCAATGATGCGCATTCGGTATTGTTCCGGGTTTACTTCCGGCCCGTCTAGGGCGATCTCATCTTCATGACAATTCTTGCTGATCCGATGGACCGCGCGCTGGAACTGGCGTGCGAGGCTGCTGCGGCAGGCGAGGTGCCTGTGGGGGCGGTGATCGTCGATCCGGAAACGGGCGAGATTGTCGCCGAAGGCGCCAATGCGCCGATCAGCGGCCATGACCCGACGGCGCATGCGGAGATCGTCGCCCTGCGCCGCGCCGCGGAGAAGCTCGGAAACTACCGCCTCACAGGTCTGACGATGTACGTCACGCTGGAGCCGTGCGCGATGTGTGCAGGCGCGATCAGCCTGGCCCGGATCGGCAAGCTGGTCTTCGGCGCCTGCGACCCGAAGGGCGGTGCGGTGATCCATGGCGCCCGTTTCTTCGAACAGCCGACCTGCCACTGGCGGCCGGACGTCGAGCAGGATGAGGCGCGCGGCGAGGCAGCAAGCCAGCTGCTGAAGGCCTTCTTCAAGGCCCGGCGAAAGTAGTTGGGGGGCTAGCTGAAACCCCACCTTTCACGCCTGACGCGCCGGAAATGCTTGCTTTCCTTGAGGGCACGCGATGCCTTGTGCCGCAAAAGGAGACCCACATGACAGCGACCGTCAAAACTGAAAATGACATCTCCGTCGTCACCATGGATGACGGCAAGGCCAACGCGATCAGTCTCGACATGCTGGAGGCGGTGAATGCCTGCCTCGATGAAGCGGAGAAGGATGGCAAAGTGCTGGTGCTGACCGGGCGTGAGGGAAAATTCTCCGCAGGGTTCGACCTGAAATTCCTCGCCACATCCGACGGGGAAGGCGTGCGTAAACTGGTCACCGGCGGCGGCCAGCTGGCGATGCGCCTGTTTACCTCCAAGATGCCTGTCGTCATTGCGTCGACCGGGCATTCCATCGCCATGGGTGCCTTCATCCTGTTGGGCGGCGACACGCGGATTGGCACGCGCGGCGCGTTTAAGATCGGCGCGAACGAGACGGTCAATGGCATGACGCTGCCAGGCTTTGGTACGGAACTGCCGCGGGCGCGGCTGAACCCGATGTATCTGACCGAAGCGCTGGTGCAGGCTCGCCTGTATACGCCGGACGAGGCCGTGCCGGTCGGTTGGCTGGACAAGGTGGTCGAAGCAGACGCGCTGATGGATACCGCGATGGAAACGGCGACGGCGCTGAAGGCCATCGCCAATGGGGCCTATTACCGCAACAAGATGCTGGTCCGGAAACCGGCGATCGATGCGATCATGCCGACGCTGGAACAGTCGACCATCTAGGACGCCGCAGCAGACTCTGCGTGATCCTGGGATTTTTCCAGGTCCCGGGAGATGTCCCGGATCAGGCCGCGCAGCCATGTCAGCGCCGGATCCCCGGCATTCTCCCGGTGCCAGTACAGGGTGGATTCGGGCGATGGAAAGTCAAAGGGCAGGTCCAGCAGGGCCAGGCCTGCGGTTTCGGCAATCTGACGTGGTGCCACCAGGGCAAACCCTGTCTGGCGCACAATCTCCAGTGCCGGCATATAATTCGGCAAGCGCTGAGCCGGCGTGATCCGGCGTCCGAATGTACGAGCCAGTTCCTCGATCAGGCTACGGCCTTCCCGCCGGCTGGACACGGCAATGTGGCGCAGATCGAAGAAGCTGTCTGGCGTCAGAGCCTGATCTGCCTGCGGATGATCCGGCGACAGGACACAGACATAGGGTGTCGACAGGAGTACCTCGCGTTCCATGTCCATGCCGAGCAGGTCAGAGACGTCGATGGCGAGATCCAGCCGTCCGGAGGCAAGTTCGGCTGCCACGGCCGACCGGTGCAGCTGGCTCCACAGGATGCGCACGCCCGGCGCCACCTGTTCAAGCCGTGCGGCGAGCGCCGGGGCTATCAGGAAGGCGCCGGCATCGCGGGCAGACAGGTTGAACACGCGGGTCGAGCGCGACGGTTCAAAGACGGAGCGCGGCTCAAGCCCGGATCGCAACTTGTCGAGCGCTTCCCGCACGGCGGGCATCAAGGCTTCCGCCATGGCCGTCGGCTTCACGCCGCGGCCTTCGCGGACAAATAACGGATCCTCGAAATGAACCCTCAACCGGGACAGGGCGTTGCTGACCGCAGGCTGGGTGATGCGCAGGATTTCACTGGCGCGTGTCAGGCTGCGCTCATCATAGACAGCCTCCAGTACCGGCAACAGGTTCAGGTCGATCGTGCGCAGGTTCATGGGGAACTCCAAAACATCACCACCAGTGATGATTGATCTTCATATAATAAAGTTCCCGAATAGTCTAATGTAGGGCATTGTCACGCTGTCGACAGTGGAGTGACCCGATGCGCGCGGCGCTAAAGCCAGCCTGCAGCCCTGAGCAGCATCACCGCGCCAATCGCGGTGACCAGGTATTTCATGCCGCGCTTGAAATTCACGTCGCTCATCCGGTCGAGCACCTTGCCGCCAAGCGTCGTGCCCAGCATGGACAAGGGCGCTGCTGCCAGGATCAGCCACCAGGGCGGCAGGGCCTGAAACCCGGCGGCGGCGATCACCGGCGTGCTCCAGAAGATGATTTTCACGAAATGCGCCAGCACCTGCGTCACCGCCTTGGTGGCCACGATGGCATGGCGCGTCATGTCGGTGCGCACGAAGAACTGGTCGAGCAGGGGCCCGGAGACGCCGGCAATCGTGTTCAGCGACTGCACGATGAACCCCGCGCCTTCGGCCTGGAAGCGTTTCTGAATGTTGAGGTCCAGCACCGCCTTCGGCAGCCAGACCAGCATGGCCACGCACCCCAGCAGCACATACACAACCTGCTTGTCTGGCCGCCAGCTGAGCGCGAACAGCAGGCCGACTGCCAGGACAGAGCCGAGCGCGTAGCGGCGGAAGATGTGCCAGTCGATATGTGCGCGCCAAAGAAAAGCGCGGTAGCCATTGGAGATCATCTGCACGGCGCCATGGATCATCATGGCGGTCGCAACGGGGACCAGGGCGGTCAGCACGCCCATGAAGATGATGCCGCCAGCCATGCCGAAAATGCCGGAAATGAAGCTGGTCACCAGCACGGTGACAAGAATGATGGCGGCAGCAATCGGGCTCATGCCTGCGATCTAGAGCCGTTTTCGATTCGACGCAAAACGCGCGCCTTGCGGGCCGTTCCGTCAAGAAAGATTGCAAAGAAAGAATTTGCGGCCGGGTGGCCGCACAGACTACCAATGGATCAACGAAACAGAGTGAAGGAGGATAGCCATCATGGCTGATACCCAACAATCCATGGACGCAATGGCAGAGATGAACGACCTGCGCATGTCGGAGGAGGCGCGTCCTCTTTACGAGCATGTGAAGCGGTTCATCGCCGAAACTGTCGAGCCGATGTATGAGGAATTTGAACGCCTCGGCGAAGGCAAGACCGACATCTGGTCTTACGCACCAGGCCAGCTCGAAGCCCTCGAAAAGGCCAAGGACGCGGCCAAGAAGGAAGGCCTCTGGAACTTCTTCCTGCCGGATGCCGAAACCGGCGAAGGCCTGAAGAACCTCGACTATGCCTATATCGCAGCGGAACTGGGCAAGGTGCCGCTCGCTTCGGAAACGATGAACTGTTCGGCGCCGGACACCGGCAACATGGAAGTGCTCGAGCGCGTCGGCACGCCGGCCCAGAAGGAACAATGGCTGAAGCCGCTCCTGGAAGGCAAGATCCGCTCCGCCTTCGCCATGACCGAACCGGCCCTGCCGTCGTCGGACGCAAAGAACGTCTCCATGAGTGCCGTTCTGGAAGGCGATGAGTGGGTGCTCAATGGAGAGAAATACTACATCTCCGGCGCCGGTGACCCGCGCTGCAAGATCATGATCTGCATGGTGAAAACCAATGACGGTCCGGACGTGAACCGCCGCCAGTCTCAGATCCTGGTGCCGCTGCCGCATCCGGGCGTGACGATCGTCGGCCCGATGCACGTGTTCGGCGACCCCGACGCGCCGCACGGCCACATGCATATCCGCTTCGAGAATGTCCGTGTTCCGAAGGACAACATGCTGCTCGGTGAAGGCCGCGGCTTCGAAATCTCGCAGCTTCGCCTCGGCCCGGGCCGTATCCACCACTGCATGCGCTCCATCGGTGCAGCAGAGAAGGCGCTCGACCTGATGGTTGTCCGTGGCATGACGCGTCAGGCGTTCGGCCGTGACCTGATCAAGCTGGGTGGCAACCTCGAAAAGGTCTCCCGCGCCCGGATCGAGATCGAATCCATGCGCATGATGGTCCTCAAGGCAGCCAAGGCGATGGACGTTCTGGGTAACAAGGAAGCCCGCGTCTGGATCTCCATGGTCAAGGCCATGGTGCCGGAGCGTGTCTGCGACATCATTGATGACGCCATCCAGATCCACGGCGCCACGGGTGTGTCGCAGTGGACGCCGCTGGCACGCCTCTATGCCAACCAGCGCACGCTGCGCCTGGCTGACGGCCCGGATGAGGTGCACCACATGGTGGTCGGCCGCGCCGAGACCCGCAAGTACACGGGCGAAGAGGAAGATCCGGCGATGGCTGCTGTCTGGCGGAAATAAGCCATCCTGCAGAACAAACGATCAGCGCGGCTCCGAAAGGGGCCGCGCTTTTCTATGCGGCTGCAGCGTCCAGTGCGTCCGCCAGACGGTCGTCGCCCCAGTAGAGCTCTCCATCGACCATAAAGCTCGGTGCGCCGAATATGCCGCGCCGGAAGGCTTCGTCCACATTCGACTTGAGGCGGTCCTTGTTCGCCTGCGTCTGGGCGCGGGATAGTACATCTCCCGTCGCGCCAGCCTCCCGGGCAAGGCGCTGCAGCAGGACGGGGTCGGCAATATCGTGGCCAGCGGCGAATTCTGCGGAATAGACGCCACGCGCGAATTCCTCGCCCCAGCCTTCATCCAGTCCGATCAGCGCGATGCGGGCTGCTGCAAGACCATTCTGCGGGAACGCGCCCGGCCCTGTCGCTGGCAGGCGTTGAAAGGGAAGGCCATAGCGCTCCGCCCGCCGGGCCATGTCACGCCACATATATTCGCCTTTCGCCTTGTGGATGTTGAAGGGGGAGGTATCCCAGCCCTGTGCGGCGAAAACCGGCCCCAACAGGAATGGCCGCCAGCGAACGGTCACACCGCGTGCGCCAGCGGCGTCTTCGATACGCATTGCCGTAAGATAGGAATAGGTCGATCCGAATTCGAACCAGAATTCGAGCATGTGTGCCATCTGCAGCCCCGCTTGTCTGTGCAGGCAGGCTAGAACCCCGCCGGCTCGCGGAAAAGGGGGCTAGAACCGGAACGTGTTTCCGAAGCGCAGGATGGCGCTCGTCTGGACGGAGCGGAAGTTGCGGCGGAAATCGTCCCCTTCGATATAAGCGCCATGGCCAAGGGCGAAGAACACTTCGGTCTGAGGGCGCAGTTCCCAGTTCACCCGGCCGAAGAAGGACAGGCTGTTACTGATATTATCATACTGTGTCTGCGTGGTGACCGAGAGGTCTGTCGAAACGTTGAAGACCGTTTCCAGGGATCCGATTTGTACACTGACATCCCCGGCCGGAACGGAAATGTCTTCCCTTTGGTAGCGGACTTTCAGGTCGACATGCGGGTTCGGGCGGAAATTGCCCTGGAAGTCATACCGCTTCGACTCGCCGTCGTAAAAGTCCTTGAACTCAATCTCCGACGTCGTGCCCCAGGGGCGCACATAGGATGACTGGACACGGAATTTCACGCCATTGTTGTCATAGACACCGACCGGCACGACCAACCCGCCGGGCAGGACAAAGGGCGTGTTGATATGCTCTTCATTCTGGCTCGCGGTGAAGGTCAGGTCGTCGGTCCAGATCGTGTTGGCGTTCAGAACGAAGGAATTGATCGTGGTTTCCGCATTGCCGTCGAGGTCGGTGATGTATTCATGGCTGGTGCCGAATTGCCACCAGCGCAGATAATTGCCCGATTGGCGGAAACGCCGGTGCCATTCGCCGGTGAAGGTGCGGGTACCGGGCCGGTTCACGAAGCCGAGGGCGGGGGCGAAATCCTCGCCGATCTGCCGCGCCTCGACGCTCCAGGCCCATTTGTCGTTCGGATAGTCGAACTTTGCCCCGAAGGAATCGTCATCCTCCAGTGTGGAGGAGAAGGTGCGCTGGTAGAAAACATCTGCCTGCATCCGTCCACCGCCGAAGAGGGACGGAACGCGATAGCTGAAATCGGCCCCGGCGAGCGTATTGTCTGAGAGACCCGTCGGGTCGCCATTCGTGGCGATGAAACCAACGCGGGACTGGTCCAGCACATCGACCGTCGCCCGCGCCACGGAGAGGTTCTGCGAGCCGATATTGCCGATGGCGCCGGTCTGAGCCGACAGGATGCCGACTTCCACACCATTGATTTCACCGCTCAGCTTCAGGCCTGCATCCACTTTCACGGACTGGCCGTTCACGATGCCGATGCGGCGGGAGAAGAAAGGCTGGCCGTTCGGTGCGCCGGCAAAGGTCTGTCCGGCAAATTCGAACAGGGCGGCGTCCTGCAGGAAGAAATCCCGTGTTTCCGGGAAAAACAGCGAGAAGCGGCCCGTATTGATCTGCCGGTCGTCCAGTGGGGTGTCGGAGAAATCTGTGTTCAGCGTCACAAGGCCGGTCAGAGAGGGCGTGAACTTGTAGGAGATGTTGGCGCTCGGCTCGATCGACAGATCATCGTCGCGGGGCTGGCTCCAGCGGCGGTTCCCGGCGAGGCCTGCCTGCAGTTGGACGTCGAACCCCTTGCCTTTGTTGATGTCGTCTATGCCCTCGATATAGCCTGGCCGGGCGAAGCCGAACTTGTTGACCGACTGGTCGATCCCGGCCCAGCGGATTTCCTCGTTCGCGTGGGCATGTTCACGCGTCATCATCAGACCCCAGCCGTCTGAGGCGGGATCGAAGCTGAGCGACCGGAAGGGCAGGGCAATCTCCGCCGTCCAGCCGTCTTCGGTCAGCACGCTGTCGGCATCCCAGATGATGTTCCAGGCATCGACGGGGGCCTGTCCGTAGCGGATCAGGCGTTCGGTGCGCGCGCCGAGGGCGTTGATGTCGAACCCAAAGCCCGACGTGCCGGTGTTGAACGGGTCGATATAGAAGCGGAACATGTCGTCCCGCCAGATCTCTCCATCGCGTTCCAGCACAGAGGCGAGGATCGCATCCGGCATGTCGTCATGGGCGTAGATGCCGACATAGAGATTGTTTTCGTCATAGGCGAAATAGACGCGTGTCTCGACGCTGGGGGGGCCGACCTTGGGCTCCACCTGGTAGAACTCGGAAACTTCCGCGGCCTTCGACCACATCGCTTCGTCGAGTTTTCCATCGATGACGGGCGCTTCGCTTGTCTCGATCCGCACGGGGCGAACCGTCGGCTGGTAGGTGGTGAAATTGCGGACGGGCGGGTCTTCGTCGGCCATGGCCAGTCCTGCGCCGGACATGGCAATGCAGGCGCCCAACATCCATCGATGCACGTTGATTTCCTCCCGGCACTTTAACCCGACCGTCTTTGACGTATCGTTCTCTCGCTGCCTGTCGAATAGGTAGCGTTGCCGGGTAGGGCCAGCGCTTCTTTCAGTGTCGCCCCACATTTCCAAGGCTGCCTGAAATTCAGGCAGCCTTGGTCAGAAAGCCATGTCCGGGGCGTCTTTGCCTGCGTGCCGGGGAGGGGTGTGGAGGTTCAGGCAGTCGGCCGGATATGCCCTCGAGATGACAGGGATTTACCAGACGCGCACAATCACTTCTGCAACTGCATCGAGGTGGCTGGCATATTGCGCAGCTCTTGCGTCTCATCCGAGCGGCTCGCGAAGCGCAGCACGGCAAAGCCCAACAATCCGGACGCAACTGACCCCATCAAGACACCCAGGCGTACCTGGTCCAGTTCGGCGGCCGTGCTGAAGGCGAGACTGCCGATGAACAGGCTCATGGTAAAGCCGACTCCCGTGAGGCAGGCCACGCCATAGACCTGAAGCCAGCTGACGCCGGAGGGGAGCCGGGCCACACCCGTTTTCACCGCCGCGTAAGTCAGACCGAACACACCAACCTGCTTGCCGAAGAACAGGCCGAGCGCAATTCCGAGGGGGACCGCCCCCGTCAGGGCGTCCAGATCGACACCGCGAAGGTCCACACCGGCATTTGCGAAGGCGAAGACAGGCAGGATCAGGAAAGCGACCCACGGATGGAGACCGTGCTCCAGCTTGTGAAGCGGCGATTGCCCGGTTTCCCTGCGAGGCGAAAGCGGGATGGCAAGCGCCGTCAGCACGCCGGCAAGGGTCGCATGTACGCCGGACTTCAGGACACAAACCCAGATGAACACGCCAACCAGGACATAAGGTGCGATACGCTTCACCCCCATCCGGTTCATGACAAGCAGGCCGGTGAATCCGATCGCTGCCAGGCCGAGCGCCTGAACCGAGAGTTGCTCTGTGTAGAACAGGGCGATGATCAGGATCGCGCCGAGGTCATCAATGATGGCGATGGCAAGCAGCAGGATTTTCAGCGCGACAGGCGCGCGCGTGCCAAGCAGCGCAAGAATTCCGAGCGCAAAGGCGATGTCGGTCGCCGCGGGAATTGCCCAGCCGCGGAGGGTTTCCGGGGACGACAGGTTGAGCATGACATAAATGATCGCCGGCCCGGCCATGCCGCCAATGGCTGCCAGCGCCGGCAGCACCGCCTTGTCGAATGACGACAATTCGCCTTCCAGGACCTCCCGCTTGATCTCAAGGCCGACCAACAGGAAGAAGACGGCCATCAGCCCGTCATTGATCCAGAGAAGCAACGGCTTCGCGATCTCCAGCGCGCCGACCTGCACGACCACGGGCGTGGAAAGAAGACCGCCATACCAAAGGCTGAAGACCGTATTGTTCGCCGCAATCGCCAGCGCAGCCGCCATCATCAGGATAAGGCCGGCAGCACTTTCAAGCCTGAGAAAATCCTGGATACGGGCGACAACTTTCGTCATTGGCAAATGTCCTTGTTAGCGGTGTGGCAGTCGGTTGGTGATTGAAAAGAATACGATCCCGCCGCCAGGGTCCCCTGCCTGAAGGCTGAGGGGGTGGGGAGGGTATCAGGCAGGCAATGCCTGCCGGCGGGATCGTTGCGGCCAGGAAGTGTGTTCCTGTCAGGGGGCGGGTCCTGGCCGTATTTCGTGAGGGGGTATTAGTCGTCGAACATGTCGAAGCGGCTCCTGCGGTGCCGTGGGCGGCCGCCTTCGCTTTCCCATCGGCCGATGGCTTCGGCATCCTCGCGGGTGAGAATTCGAGCCGGAGCCAACTCGCCTTTGCGGGGGCGGTCTCTGCGCCCCCGAGGCTCTGCGAAATCGGCCATTTCCCCGAGAAAGTCCGTAATCAGATCTTTGAGGAGAGACATTGTCTTTGCGCTTCCCTTTGTGCTGATTGGAGCTCAGGCGGCGCGCCGTATACGGCGCCGGCGCCGGCGGTACTGGGTTGGTGTTTCCGCGGTGCTCTTACCGTGCCCGTCCGCTTTCGGACGAGTGTCAGCGGTATCCATGAACCGGCCGCCACGGCCCGGACTTGCCGGGCCGGTTTGGCTCCCCGTCCAGAGGTCGTCGGTCAGTCGATACATTTCATTTGCCTCCTTTTGGCTCTTGCGATGTCCCCGATATGAGGCCATATGCGCGATAGCTCAAATCGAATGTTTCTTCTCTTGTGATAGGTTTTTCCGAACTATGAGACCGACCCTTCGCCAACTCCAATACATTGTCGCCGTCGCGGAATCAGGCAGGTTCCGCGATGCCGCAACGCAATTGGGCGTGAGCCAGCCGAGCCTGTCCGAACAGATTTCGGATGCAGAAGCTCAACTCGGTGTGACACTGATCGAAAGAGCCAGGACCGGCGCGGTGCTGACCCCGGCTGGTGTGGAAATCGTCCGCCGCGCACGGATTATTCTGACGCATGTGGAAGATCTGAAGACGGTGGCGCGGCAGTCCGCGGGCGATTTGGCGGGGCGCTACAGGCTGGGAACCCTGCCGACGATTGGCCCTTATTTGTTGCCGAGCGCAGTGCGGGAGCTTCACCAGCTGTACCCGGATCTCAGAATGGGCGTCCGGGAAGAGCGGACGATCGACCTTGACGAAAAACTCAATGATGGCCGGCTCGACATGATCATCTCGACCGCCGAGGATCATCTCAATTCAGAGTCCATGCAGCTCTTCGATGAACAGCTCTATGTCTGCACAGCATCGGACGATCCGATTGGCCAAGGTGATGGTCCGTTGAAGATTTCAGCCCTCAAAGGGCGTGAAGTGCTCAGTCTGGGATATGGTCACCGCCTCAGTACGGTGGTGCAGAAACTGGCAGAAGCCGCAGGCGCCCATGTGTCGACAGAATATGAGGGCACGTCACTGGACGCGATCCGCCAGATGGCCGGCATGGGGGCAGGCATTGCCATTGTCCCCAGCCTCTATGCCGTGATGGAGGCAAACAAGGATCCTCACCAGATCGTCCGTCCGATCGATCATCCCCTGGCACGCCGCCAGATCAGCCTGGTCTGGCGGGCCGCGTCCCCGCTTGAACACAACATCCAGAAACTCGGATTGGTGTTCAGGGACGTGGCGGCCGACCTTTTGGCGCAGGGAAAGGCCGTGAAAGGAAAAACCTAATCGCCGTTCAGTTTCAATCGATTTTACTTATCGGGCCGTTGAGGCCACCTTCCGGTTACAGACAAAAAAGGAAGGAGCCGAAAGATTGGCCTACGGTGGTGTTCAAGTCATACCAGTTCGACCAGTTTCCACACGCAGCCGCACATCCCCGGCCAGCGAAGATGGCCTGCGGAACGCGGAGTTTGAATGCCGATGGCCGGGAGATCCGGAAAAACTACGCGAGGCGATTTTGGCGCGTGTAGACTGGGGCCCCTTTGATATCTCCTGCCGCAAACACCCCCGGCGTGAAGACGGGTGCCTGTGTACGGTTCACTATTCGGGACCCAACCGGGAGCGCCCCCACCTCATGGCCAGCTTCTGGCATGTGATGGAGCAGTTTTCATTCTACCGTGGCCGGGTGCGCGCGCCCGCAAGTCCGGACGCATAGGCGTTCAGACGGCGCCTCCGCCGGTGCCCCCAGGGCATCCTTGTTGAGTCTCTTCAGGCTGAGCTGATCAACTCGGTTGGTTCGCTTTTTCAAGCAGGCTTCCCAGTCGCTCCTTGTGCGTTGTATAATGGCCCTTGCCGCCCTTGGATTTGAACGAGGTCCAGTTCGGTTCCATCTCTTCGTACAGTTTGGCTATGATGGCCTGGCTGCCCTCCGGCCACTGACTGACGGGCAGGTCCTCCAGAAGATATGCAGCATTTGCCGCCATGAATTTATTGGCAGAACAAAGGCCCCAGACCGTAAAGTCCAAACGATCCTGAGCCGCTTTCAATATATGCTCTTCCTGCCATATCACGCGGTCCAGGATTTGCGTGACGATCTCGTCATAGTCCTGTGTGCGTGCGCCTTCAGACAGCGACAGCCCCGACGGCATGTGATCTCGTGCCCAAGTGATGAATGTCTCGCGCTGCGGATCGCTCATCCCGATCAGCCAGTGGGCGCTGTCCAGCGCTTCTACGGGTTGAACCTCCGCGAAACTGAAAAAGAGATCGAACTCATCCTCTCCATAGAACCAGTTCGCCATGGAGATGAGTTCACTGAATTCTGAACGGGACTTGTCTTTCAGCGCGTCGTAAATGGCGTCCCTGTACGCGGGGCGGTCAAAGAGGGTCGTGAGAGATATGATCGTCTGGTTCAACCGGGTGAGGTGTGTGGGGCCGTGTCCATCAGGGTCCCAGTCGTAGAAGTTCTCCACGATCTCGGAGACATGGTAGAGGTCGCCCAAACTCAGTTCCGTTTCGGCGATGTGATCTGCAAGGACCGGGAGTGCGTCCAGGGCTTCCTTGTAGGTGTCATTTTCTGTCCAGAAGATTTCGTGGCTGATGAGCCCATAGGCATGCGTCAGGTTGAGGACAATTTCCCGTCCGGGATACCCCGCGCAAAGCGTTTCATAGAGCTTTCCCTCATAGAGAATGCCCAGATAGGTATCGATATTGTCGGCGACCGGATAGGCGAACTGTCCGTAGTCGGTAATACGCCTGGCCAGCGGATGTGTGGAATGTTCAGATGGCATGTGTCCTCGCCCCGGTCTGTATTCCGGTTAACCGGTTTTTGCGCGCGCAGCAAACAGGGCGCGTTTCATCTCCCACCGCGGCCCATCTCAGTCAGAAAAGCACAGCTTGTTTCCATCAATGTCTCTCACATAAGCAGAAAGACGTGGCCCTCGCTGGCCCGGCGCGCCTTCGCAGGTGCCGCCAAGTTCAATGGCCCGTTCATGGAACTGCCTGACGGCTTCCGCGGTCCCGACACTGAAGCCGACCATGGTTCCATTTCCATTGGTGGCTTGCCTTCCGTCAAAGGGCAGGGCTGCCGCAAATGCAAAATCCTC